>JAYSTG010000519.1:0-8291 GCA_043719965.1 Saprospiraceae bacterium
TTTATCAATCGGCATAAGTCGGAATATAAAGCCCGGCTCTTCGATGCCCACATAGATATATCCATCGGGGCTCATCTCTACAAATCGAACTCTACCCAAATTTTTCAAGAGCTGTTCTTGTTCTCCGGGTACATTGCCATTCAGATGCACGCGATTAAGATATTTGAAACGCAATGAGCCCATCAGGATGTCTCCTTTCCAAGTTGGGTATTTATCACCAGTCACTATAGTCAATCCGCTAGGGCCAAGGGAAGGGATCCATTTCACAAGGGGTTGTTCCATCCCTTCTTTGGCAGTATGCGGCGTGAGTATTTTACCATCATAGTTAATACCATAACTGATGACCGGCCATCCATAATTTTTTGTTTTTTCGATAATATTTAATTCATCACCTCCTCGAGGTCCATGCTCAGTAGCCCAGATGACTCCGGTCTCAGGATGGATGCGCATTCCTTGAGGATTTCTATGGCCATAAGACCATATCGTTGGCCTAGCTCCCTGCACACTCATATAAGGATTGTCTTTCGGCGCAGTTCCATCGTCCATCATTTTATGCACCTTACCCATGTCATTATCTAATTTTTGAGGTAAGGTATCCAAGTGCTGGAATCTATCACCTACCGCAAGGAAAATGAAACCATCTTTATCAAATTCTATACGACTTCCGTAGTGGATTTTAGCTTTCTGATATGGCAATGCTACGAAAATGTCTTTTTGCCCCGTCAAGGTATTACCAACTAATTTGGCTCGCATCAATGCTGTAGTAGACAGGGTGTCCTTGATTTTTGAATAGGTGATATAAACAAATTGATTGGTTTCAAATTTTGGATGTAACTCTAAATCTAACAGACCGCCTTGGGCTTCATTTAGCACTTTGGGTGTTCCTTTGACCAAAGATTGAATGCCCTTTGATTGACGATAGAGTTGACCACTTCGATCGGAATAGAGAAAATCACCATTAGGTAAAAATGCCATACCCCAAGGATTGCCTAAGTTTTTAGCTATAGTATCTAGTTTAATAGATTGGGAATGGTGCACAAATATGTTCGATTTAATGCTATCTGTAAAGTCAAACATTTTTCTTTTCTCTATAGCCACTCCTAAATAATCCGCCAAACTGGATATTTCATTAGGTTTAAGTATGGTGCTCCAGGCTGGCATGCCTAGGTCCACGAATCCACTGGAAACACTCTGGATCAAAGAATCTTTGGTTGCTCCATGTTTCCACCTTCGATCTACAAAGACATCACCATTGTCTCCATGACAAGTGGCACAGAATTTTTTAAATGTTGCTGCTGCAGAAACAAGGTCTCCGGTAGATTCACTTTTAACAGAGGTGGTATCATTGTTTTTACAATATAGGAGCAAAGCAGCCAGGCATAAGACTAATAAAAGACGAGACATCATGAGTTTAAAATTATTTTGTATGAATTAAATGGGGAGGGTTGAATTATTTTAATTCCAGCATGACAATACTCTTTGCAGGTAAGGTCATGGCAAGTTTATTCATTTCCTTTTTTGCACCGGAAAATGGTTTAATGTTTATTTTGGTTTTGTTGTCAAAATCATTAAAGTCTGTAACGTTCGGAGAGGAAAGGATCGTACCCGAAACTGCACTGTAAGGTAGGTCATATAAGTTTATACTTAAAGATTGTGATTTTATTGGATCTATATTTACCAATGATATGTGGATCACATTGGAAGAATCTTTTGATGCTGAAATGTTGACAGAAGGTATTTTTTTGCCGTCAAATGTATAATCTGGAGATTGGAAATGGATGGGCAAATATTGAGCATCCATATGCACTTTGTACATATCGAATACATGATAGGTAGGCGTCAATAGGAATTGAGCTCCCTTGGTGAGAATCAATGCTTGGAGTACATTGATGGTCTGGGCTAAATTGGCCATCCGAACACGATCACTATGATTATTGAAAATATTTAAAGTCATGCCAGCTACCAACGCATCCCGTAGACTGTTTTGTTGGTATAAAAATCCGGGATTAGTGCCAGGTTCTACATCAGTCCATACGCCCCATTCATCTACTACTAAAGCTACGCGCTTGGCCATATCATATTTATCCATGATGGTGGAGTGGCGGGTAACCAATTCGTCCATAAACCACGCATTCTTCATAGTAGTGTAATATTCGCTTTCCGTAAACTGGGTGGCAGATCCTTTTTTTGCCCATGAATTACTTGGTATTGTATAATGATGCAGTGTAGTGCCCCACATTCTATTCGGTCCTACATTTTTCATCAGCACTTCTGTCCAATGATAATCTGCACCATTAGATCCGCTGGCGATTCGATGGATAGGTACGCCAGGGTAGTCCCGTACATAGGTTGCATATCGTTTGTATTCATCTGCATAATATTCTGCAGTCATATTCCCGCCACACCCCCAAGTTTCATTGCCTACTCCCCAATATTTTACTCTATACGATGCCGAATGACCATTGTGTTTTCTTAAATCAGATAGAGTGCTACCACCAGGATGATTAAGATATTCGACCCAATTGGACATCTCCAGCACTGTGCCGCTTCCTACATTGCCTGCGATATAAGGGTCACAATTCAGAAGGTCACAAAGTTCAAGGAATTCATGTGTACCAAAACTATTGTCTTCTACTATATTACCCCAGTGTGTATTGATCATTTTAGGTCTATAGATTCTTGGGCCTATGCCATCTCTCCAATGATATTCGTCAGCAAAGCAACCACCCGGCCAACGAAGATTGGGGATTTTTATTTTTTTCAAAGCATCTACTATATCCAATCGGATACGGTCTTTTTTAGGAACTATCAAACTATCAGATACCCAAAAACCGTCATAAATGCAGCGGCCTAAATGTTCTGAAAAATGACCATATATATGTCGGCTTATTTGATGACTCGATTGACCAGGGTCTATGGTTACCTTGAGTATGGATTGGGCTCGGATATGTAGTGACTGAAATGACACAAAACATACCAAAATTAACTTTAAAAAGATCTTCATAAAATTGATTTTAATGATACTGCAATATAAGTCAGGAAATGGAATAACTACAGTTTTGAATTAAAAATTTGTGACAACGTAAAAAAATTAGAAATGACAAGATCTGTTCTATTTGAATACTTGGCCTCCTTTCTTACCTTTGACATTTTGTGATTAATTTAATATTCGGAATCCATATTTTATTGGGGACCTAATTTTTAATAAAACCATTAAATGGAAAGCGGTTTCATACAGGAAAACTTCATATTACATTCAGAGCCTGCGAGAAGGTTGTATCATGACTATGCAAAGGATATGCCTATCCTGGATTATCACTGTCATCTTCCACCTGATGAGATCGCAAAAGACATCACTTTCAATAACCTGACTGAGATTTGGCTCAAGGGAGATCATTATAAATGGCGAGCCATGCGGACTCTCGGCGTGGACGAATCCTATATTACTGGCAATGTAGCTGATCGTGAAAAATTCAATAAATGGGCTTCCATCGTACCACAAGTCATGCGGAATCCATTGTATCATTGGACCCATATGGAACTTAAGAACCCGTTTGGTATCGATACTGTATTATCTTCCATCAATGCAGATGAAGTGTATGAAGCTGCGGGTGAAAAATTGAAATCACTGAGCACCAATGCCATTTTAAATCATTTCAAAGTAAAAGTAGTCGGGACTACGGATGATCCCTGTGATTCCTTGGAATTTCATGAACAAATTTTAAAGAAAAATAGCGGTACCAAAGTAGTACCTACCTTCCGACCTGATCCCATTTTAAATATAGATCAGCCAGAAGATTTTGGAAACTATGTAAGAAAGCTTGAAGTAGCTTCGCAAACAAGTATAAAAAACCTAGACGATCTTTATGCAGGGTTGAAGAAACGACATGATGCTTTCGGGACACTAGGTTGTCGAGCTTCGGATCATGGTCAGATCCATCTCTACGCTGATGATTACACCGAGGGAGAAGTAAAATCCATATTTGCAAAAGCCTTAGCAGGGATGACTGTGTCGGAGGAGGAAGCTAGAAAATATAAATCAGCGATCCAATATGAACTGTCAATCATGGATTGGGAAAAGGGTTGGGTACAACAATTTCATCTCGGAGCTATTCGAGACAATAATAGTAGATTGCTATCCTCTCTTGGAAAAAATAGTGGAGTAGATAGTATCGGAGACTACGCCCAGATCGAAGCCATGTCGAAGTTTTTTAACTGTCTCGATAAAGATAATCACCTTACAAAAACCATAGTCTATAATGTAAATCCTAATCACAATGCAGCTTTTGCTACTATGATAGGAAATTTTCAAGACGGCATGATCAGGGGGAAAATGCAATTTGGAAGTGGGTGGTGGTTTTTAGATCAGAAGGACGGCATGACCGATCAAATCAATACCTTGTCGAATATGGGCGTATTATCCTGTTTTATAGGCATGATTACAGACTCCAGGTCGTTTCTTTCTTTTCCAAGGCATGAATATTTCCGAAGAATTTTATGTAATTTATTTGGCAATGATATTGTGAATGGAGAATTGCCTAATGATATTCCATGGATAGGCAAAATGATCCAGGATATATGCTATAATAATGCAAAGGAGTATTTTGGGTTTTAAATACAATTTAAAAGTTATAAAACAATGTCAAAGAAAGTAGTAACCATGGGAGAGATCATGTTGCGTTTGTCAACCCCTGATTATAAAAGATTTGTTCAAGCTGATACGCTGGATATAACCTATGGTGGTGGTGAGGCTAATGTGGCGGCAGCGCTCTGCAACTATGGATTGCATGGAACCTTCGTCACTAAAGTGCCCGACAATCCGATCGGACAGTCGGCTATCAACCATCTGCGGAGATATGGAGTAGATACACAATACATCGTGAGAGGCGGTGATCGGTTGGGGATTTATTTTTTAGAGACCGGTGCGAGTATGCGTGCTTCACAAGTGATCTATGATCGATCCGGCGCTTCTATCGCTGAAGTAGATGCCAGTGAATTTGATTTTGATGCCATACTCAAAGATGCCGTTTGGTTTCATACGACAGGTATCACCCCTGCATTGAGCGATAAAGGAACTGCGCTCACAGAAGCGGCACTTAAAGCTGCTAAAGCAAAAGGGATTACTACGAGCATCGACTTGAATTATAGAAAAAAATTATGGACGAAAGAAAAAGCTAGACAAGTGATGACCAAGCTATGCCAATATGTCGATGTATGTATCGGCAATGAAGAAGATGCTGATACCACTCTTGGATTCAAGGCAGCTAATTCCGATGTGACAAAAGGGGAGCTCAATTTGGATGGGTTCAAAGATATTTTTCGACAGATGAAAGATAAGTTTGGGTTTAAATTTATAGCCTCCTCCCTGCGTGAAAGCCATAGTGCAAGTGATAATGGATGGAGCGCTTTAGTCTATGATGGTCATGAGTTTTATCATACTAAACAATATGAAGTGCGGATTATAGATCGTGTCGGTAGTGGCGATTCCTTTGCGAGTGGTTTGATCTATGGTCTGATCAGTGGCATGACTATGCAAGACGCTGCTGAGTTTGGGGTGGCCGCCAGCGCTTTAAAACATACTATACCCGGTGACATGAATCATGCTACTTTGAAAGAAGTGCAAGAATTGATGAAAGGAGATGGTAGTGGGAGGGTACAACGGTAACGTATTGCCGCAATTATTATCAACCGATAGATTTATGTTTAACTCTGCATGGACAATTTAATATTCCAGGTACTATGATCATAGATAATTTAGAAAATGCTAATAAATACTTTGGAATTCATCCATTGTTTACGAAAGCGTTTGAATATATTACAAAAGCAGACCTAATAGAGGCTGAAGTCGGAAAACTAAACATAAGTGATGGATTGGTCGCTTTATATAGTGACTCGCCTGGCAAAACCAAAGCAGAGGCAATGTCCAAATTTGAATGCCATAATAAGAACATCGATATTCAAGTATGTATTCGAGGCGAAGAGACATTTGGATGGAAACCTAGAAATGATTGTTCAAAACCAAAAGGGGAATACAACGATGAGAAAGATGTACTTTTTTACGACGATGCCCCGGATCTATTTTTTGGATTGAAAGCAGGGCAATTTGTGATTTTTTATCCTGAAGATGTACATGCACCGATGATAGGAGAGGGCAGTATAAAGAAGTTGGTGATGAAGGTGAGGGTAGGTTAGCTGTTAAGCATAGGATATGAACAATAGGCAAAGATGATTAGGCGAGGGCAAGGGATAAACTGGAATTCTAAAACTAGTAAAAATGAATAAAATAGAAATAACAACGCAAGTTATAGTCGATCAGGGCATGCTTCCTCTTTATTTTCATGCAGATGAAACTGTAAGTATTGAAGTTTTACGTTCAATCTATAAAGCAGGCATCAAAGCTGTCGAATATACTAACCGAGGAGAAGCTGCATTGAAAAATTTTATAAAGCTAATCGAAGTACGAAATACCGAGATGCCAGACCTTTTATTGGGTATAGGCACGATCAAAAACTTAGGACAAGCTCAGGCTTACTGTGGTGTTGGAGCGGATTTTATGGTAAGTCCAGGCTATGTAGCTGAGGTAGCGGCTTTTACTCAAGCAAGTGGAATATTATATGCCCCAGGGTGCATGACACCTACAGAGATCATAGCTGCCGAAAACGCCGGTGTCACGTTTATTAAATTATTTCCAGGCAATGTGTTGGGTCCAGAATTTTTAAGTTCGATCAAAGAAATATTTCCTAAACTTCTATTTATGCCTACCGGAGGGGTGGATACGACGAAAGACAGTATTGAAAGTTGGTTCAATGCCGGAGTATGTGCTGTCGGTATGGGGAGCAAACTCATCAGTAAAAAGCTGATGGAGTCTAAGGAATATCAAGTAATAGAGGCGAATACCCAAGCGGTACTACAACTTATTAGAGCGATCAAAAATAAATAAAGTTTCATTCTAAAATTATTCAATACATAAACCAGTTCAACTTGAAGGTTATAAGTTTTGGTGAAATCATGCTTCGATTGAGCCCTTTCAATTATCAACGATTGGAACAGGCTAAAAGCTTCAATATTGAATATGGGGGGGCTGAATCAAATGTGGCTGCATCCTTAGCACAGTTGGGACTTGAAGTAAAGTATATTACACGAGTACCGGATAATAGTTTTGGCCAGAGCGCCTTAGGATGGTTGGCAAGTGTAGGTGTGGATACCAAACAAAGTATTATAGGAGGAGATCGATTAGGAGTTTATTATGTGGAGCTTGGATCAGGACGGCGCAACTCCAAGGTAATCTATGATCGGACACAAAGTGGCATGGCTACACTTCAACCAGGAATGATAGATTGGAAAGAAATTTTTAAGGGCGCAGATTGGTTTCATTGGTCTGGAATCACCCCGTCCATCAGTCATTCCGCAGCTCTTGCTTGTAAAGAAGCTTTGCTAGCAGCAAGAAGCTCAGGACTCATGATATCTTGTGATCTGAATTATAGGTCTAAACTATGGCAATATGGGATGGAACCATCTCTTATCATGCCAGAACTTATTGAAATGAGTAATGTCGTAGTAGGCGATGAAGATGTACTCGATGTATATTTTAAACTAAAGACTGATGGTATGCAAGACGCTTTCGAAAAAATGACCGCTCGATTTCCTACTATCCAATATATAAGTTTTACGGAAAGGCAGGCTTTATCGGCTACGCACAATACCTACAAAGGATTCCTTTATCATGAAGGTGGAATTACATCATCCAACCTCTACGATATGCCGGATATTGTAGACCGTATAGGCAGTGGTGATGCATTTATGGCAGGATTGATTCATATGCTCAGACCTATTGAGGATAAAAATAAAGACTTACAACGAGTCATTGATTTTGCAACCGCTATGGCTGTATATAAACATTATGTACCTGGTGATCTAAATGTATTTACTATCGAAGATGTAGTGGCTTTGATGAAAGGGAGTACCGGTGGTAAAGTGAAACGGTGACCGGATTTGAAATTTAGGATTTGTTACTCAGGATTTCAACCAATAAATCGGGTAATAATTAATAATTTCAATAAATTAAAATTAATAAAAATAAAACCTCAATGATTAAATTATCAGGAATGAATAAGTTTATTTTGCAATCAAAATTTGTTGATTGTTAACAAACTTTCCATATTTGACACTTAATCCGGAGTACTAATCACTCTTTGTAATTTACCTTTTTTTGAATTTGTTTTCATGACATTAAGTTACTATCTCTTTTCGCCATATTATAATATTATGTGATGTATTTTTGAGGTTTTTAG
>JAYSTG010000520.1:0-3054 GCA_043719965.1 Saprospiraceae bacterium
GCATCCTTGTGATATAGAATGGAATGAACCGTTTTCTCGCCAATACCAGGTATAGCAATTAACTCTTTTTTTTTTGTATTAAAGATTGCCTTGACATCACCTAGGTAGGCCACTAATTGCCTTGAGGTCACTGGCCCTACCCCTTCTATTAGCGTCAGGGCTATTTTCTCAATGGCATGTTGCATCAGTCTTAAAAATACAATCTTTTAGGAATTAATAATACTTCCTCCCCATCTCATAATTTCTAAACTCAACTTATTAATGTGTTTCAATCACAGGTTGTGCTTTCCTAGGCAGCTTTTCAGCTCTCTGGGCAGTATGAAAAATAAATGAAGCTATAATCGTTGAAGCCTGCTTAAGATCATTCGCAATTAAATGATCCCAGGTATCCATATTGGAATGATGGGTTTTGCTGCTATAAGATATTTCATCTTGGATGAATTGAAAACCAGGTACTCCTACCCCATCGAAAGAAAGATGGTCTGTCCCTCCGGTATTTTGTAAAGTCAATGTAGTTGCATCCAAGTCTTTGAAAGCATCCAACCAAGACCTGAATATCGGAGCCACCTGATCATTACCCTGGAGGTAAACACCACGGATTTTACCTGTACCATTATCCAAGTTATAGTAAGCGGCGATTTTACCTTGTGCTGGTTTGATTTCAAGGATATTATTCATGCTATCACGTTTGACCAGATGTTGATTGACATAGGCCCTGGATCCTAATAGTCCTTGCTCTTCACCTGTCCAAAGCGCCAATCTTAATGTCCGCCTAGGAGAAATTCCCGATTCCATTATCGTTTCCAATAATACTCGTGCAGCTTCTATCATCACGGCACTACCTGCTGCATTGTCGGTGGCGCCAGTCGCACTATGCCATGAATCAAAATGGGCACCGAACATTACGATTTCGTCTTTTAAGTCAGTGCCTGGGATTTCTGCTATGATGTTATATTCCATGCCTTCCGGATTGGTATAGGTGGTTTTGAGATCCAAGCTGACTTTGACTAGTATTCCAGCTTGAATTTGTCGCATCATTCTGTTGTATTGCTCTATTGATATGGTGACTTGAGGAATTACTTCCGCAGTTTTATCTTGTACTCTCAATCCTTGTTTTGCTCTTGCTCCACTGACAAAGACAGTCCCAAGGTCGCCTTTAAAACTTCTGTCCAGCACAGCCAACGGTTTTTCCTCATTGATCAAAGTCCATATCTTTCCTGCAAATGCATTACCATCAGCAAAGTTTCGCGGAAAATTACCTCGACCATTGGTAGCATTAGGCTTGCTAGCATTGGTCATCTCTAGTAATTTTTCAGCTTCGAATCTTGTTCCTGATGGATCGAACCATTCTTTGACCTCACGAATGGTATCCAACAATACGATTTTGTTTTTTAATTTTCCTTTGTATTTGGCCAGTTCATTATCTGTCGATGCGTTTATATAGATGACCTCACCTGTGACCATGCCATTGGTAGAGCCAGTCCAGGCTTTAGGATATCCAAGAATAGGGTAATAGGTGGGTGCTTGATTATGAATTTCAAAATGATGGAGCTCCCATCCTCTTCCAAATGGGCCCCAGGATTCCGTGTGAACATTTTGCATGCCCATTTTTTTAAGTCGTTCTACGGCCCAGCTTATTGCTTTGTCTGTCATATCGGATCCTGTCAACCTTGGACCATAGACATCAGTCAAATAAAAAGCATGGTCCATAACTTGACTTTTTTCCAAACCTTGGTTTCTTATGATTCCATTGACTTGATCATTGGCTTGATCCTGAGCCGATGTATAAATAGTAAAAAGAAGTATGCCAACTGTAAAGATAAGTTTATTCATTTTTTTTGAATTTGAGTAAGCACTAAGATAGCAAATAGTAGAAAAAAAGTGGTCGAGAATTATTAATATTCATTTGTAAATAGAAAGTGCTAAAACACTTTGAATTCCAGACATATATTTTAACTTAATATTCAATATTTATTAATATTAACAATACTAGGAATGTGACTTTAAGATTGTTTTTGCGTCAATACATATGCGTTTATACAAGCTAAGTAATGATTAAATCAATTTCCCCCCCGATTTAGTCATATAAGTTAAATAAATATTAGAAAAAGTCAAATCATATTTAACTATTAATTAATGTATTACAGACTGCTATTTAGCAAATAGCATATAATATATAACATTTTGCCTTATTTGACTCAATCGTCAATTTTTTAAACGCCATTTACTAATTATTCGACATAATATTCTCTAAATTTGAGTCCTTTTTTATTTAACCTTGCATCGAATATGAAACCACATTACCAACTTGTCATTATCGGAATTTTCAGTTTGGTTGCGACTTCGGTTAAAGCCCAGATTTCTCTTGACTTTAGTACTCAACCCGCGAGCTGTAGTGGAAAAGGATCTATCACAGTGACAGTAACAGGAGGTAGACCCCCATATTCTTATGAGATTTCTGCAAACGACTGCGGCCTCAATAATCGACCACTACAATCTGGAAATGTATTTGCTGGGTTGACATCTTGTGCATATTCTGTCAAAGTATTTGATGTGGATGGCAAGTTCGTGATTAGCAAAGCTACTGTTGGAGGAAATTATATTGGCCCATCTGCCAATGTAGATGTTGGTGGGTGTAGTTTTTTAATAAAAAGTACGAATGGCAGGGCGCCAATTACCTATGCTATATCTACTGATGAAGGTAAAACGTACGGACCTGCTTCGAGCCAAAATCAATTTTTAGGATTGGCAGAAGGAACTTATTTTATCAAAGTCACAGATGCCTGTAACACTTTTTTCATCACTAGTGCTACAATTGTGTTGGATAATCTTGAATTTAATATAGAAAGGATTTTTAGAGGTAATGCTTTCGTTGATTCTATAGGACCAAATACCATAAGAGGTAGTGCAGGCCCTTTTGAGTTTTATATTGTAAATGGAAGAGATACCTTGAGATCGAAGAGCAATAATTTTGCTATCAAGGATATCGTAAAAACCTGTAATACGAAGGTCGTGGTGAAATCACCATGTGGTACCTATGTAAAGCCATTTACA
>JAYSTG010000053.1:0-2212 GCA_043719965.1 Saprospiraceae bacterium
ACTATTGAATACACCAGATAAATTAGTATCTATGGTATCATTCCACTGTTTTCGAGTCATTTGATCTATAGGTGAAAAATGGCCTACGCCTGCGTTGGCTACCAATACATCTATTTTTCCCCATTGGCTGATGATTTTATGCACCGCTTCTATTTCATCTTCAGGGTTCTTTACATCAGACTGGATCATTAAAAACTTATCTGAGGGAAAATGAGGTATTTTGACCCCTTCAATATGTCGAGCACTTATAGCAACCCTCATGCCGGCTTGGATCGCCTCTTCAGCTATTCCTAAGCCAATGCCTTTACTCCCGCCAGTGATATAGATTACTTTATCGATTAGATTATTCATATTCACTCTTTTACATGGTTTTGGACATCAATATAAGCAATCTAATATAATGTATGATTTTCAGTATTATGTAGGTATAAAAAAAGCCATTCTGGATGTCCAGAATGGCCTTTACAACACAAAACCTATGACATTTATTACATAGCCTTTCCGAAGGCTAGACTTACTTTCAATGTAAATTCATCATGGATAGCCTTATCACCAATGTTTGGGAAAAACTTTCCACTGCCGTATTTGATATCATAATTGGTTCTATCGAATTTGATCTCAGCAGTTGCAGTTCCTGCTGCTTGATTTATCACTGCGTCAAACATTACTTCCTTCATAATACCTTTTATAGTCAGATCTCCAGTGATTTTATAGAGTCCTGCAGAAGCCATTTCAGCTTTTTTTACGGTCAAGGTAGAAGTATTGAATTTTTCAACAGAAAAGAAATCATCACTTTTTAAATGGCCTAATAATTTTGTACCCCATTCGCCTTGAAGATCTAGAACAGCTAATGATGTCATGTCAATTTCAAAGTTACCAGCGATAAGCTTAGCCCCGTCAAACTCAAGAGAACCGCTTTTTACGCTGATACTGCCATTGTGTTTACCAGTCACTTTACTAGCAAACCATTCGATCTTACTATCTGAAGGATTCACTTTAAAGGATACAGGTTTTGGTGCTATTCCAGCAAAAGAAGCGACAGCAAATGCCACCAGAATTAAAGAATTTAGAATTTTCATTTTATTTGATTATTTTTAATAAATAGATTTAACTGCAAAAAAACAACAATATTACAATATGTGTTCAGTTTGACATTCATAAAGAAATCTTAAAGTTTTCTTAAGCTAGCAAAATCTGAATTACATTCAATAGGGCTCTAACGCAAGATTTGACACGAAGGTTGTCTTCGTTTAGGTCAATTAATATAATTTTATGATCAAACCCTTAATACATTTTAGGCGTAAAAGGCAATCGCATCATCGGTTGATAGTACTGCTGATCCATATTCTTAAAAAATGTAATCGTAGGATACCAGGCTTTAAAATATTTTTTCAGCAGAACCTCATCACCATCATGTTCTTTATTAGTGAACTCATCGATTATCTTCAATATAGGTTCTTTAAGGATAGGGTATTCTGCTGTTTTATAAGTGTTTAACTTAGCTAACCTAGAGGCACATAGTATGGCTTCGTTGAGGTCACCGATGTGATCTACTAGACCATTGGATTCAGCACGCCGTCCAGTCCATACGCGTCCTTGAGCGATCTGATGGATTTGATCTTTTGATTTATTTCTACCATCCGCTACGACTTTTAAAAATTTATCATAGATCATATCAGTCTGTTGTTGAGCAATGACACCTTCTTCTGAAGACCAGGGCAGCAACGGGCTGAAAGAAGTGGCGTATTTGCCTGTTTTCACGGTATCGAAATTGATCCCTATCTTTTCATCCATGAGTTTACTTACATTTGGAATCATAAAAAACACACCGATAGATCCTGTAATGGTATTAGGTTGGGCAAAAATACTGTCGGCATGACATGCAATATAGTACCCTCCTGATGCTGCATAGTCACCCATCGATACGACTACAGGTTTTCCAGCTTTTTTTATCAAGTCTATTTCATGTAATATATTGTCAGATGCCATAGCACTACCACCAGGGCTATTTATCCGAAGTACCACAGCCTTTACTTTATCATCAAATCTTATTTTTCTCAATATTCGAGTGTATTTCGAAGCGCCAATTTGACCATAATTGCCTTCACCATCTACGATATCACCTTCAGCATAAACGAGAGCGATCTTATCTGTAGTACCTGTGACTATTGGTTTGATGCCGGGAGTTTCAAAGTAACGATTGATGGTCACG
>JAYSTG010000521.1:0-3041 GCA_043719965.1 Saprospiraceae bacterium
CATATCGGTAGCCAGCTAAAAGTATTGGTGATCGCACTAGATGAAAATGCTTTGAGTCTTGGCACTCAATTGACCAATACCTTAAGACAACATACTATCGCCACGGACCAATACCCTGAAGTCGTCAAAATGAATAAATCAATGAAGTATGCCAATGACCTCCAAGTACCTTATGTCATCATCATCGGCGAAGAAGAACGTACTACGGGGCAATTAACCCTTAAAAACATGGTATCCGGAGAACAATACAAACTGTCTGTAGATCAAATCATCACTAAAATCGTTCAGGCTTAAGTTCATGCTGAAATCCTATCACACCATTCAAGATATTCAATCTGCACTATTGCAGAGAGAATTTACGGTAGGTGCTCTTATTGAATATTTTCTACACCAAACCGATGCTACCAAAGACCTCAATCAGTATATAGAAATCTATGCAGATGAAGCGAGAGCAGCTGCTGCTGTCCTGGATCATAAAATAAAGTCTGGAGCTCCACTCGGAAAATTATTTGGCATGGTGATCTCTCACAAAGACATCATTTCGTATAAAGATCATGCTCTCTCTGCCTCCTCCAAAATCCTTCGAGGCTATACTGCTAAGTACAGTGCGACTGTACTGGATCGAGTCATTCAAGAAGAGGCTATCGTCATCGGAAGAGTGCAATGTGATGAGTTCGCAATGGGTTCTTCCAATGAAAACTCATGTTATGGCCCAGTAAAAAATCCACATGATTACACTTGTATACCTGGGGGTTCATCCGGAGCCAGCGCCACCAGCGTAGCCAGTGATACTTGTTGGGCATCCATTGGTACTGATACAGGAGGCAGTGTAAGACAACCAGCAGCTTTCTGTGGAATCTATGGTTTCAAACCCAGCTATGGTCGTATCTCACGACATGGATTGATAGCTTATGCATCTTCGTTTGATCAGGCTGGATTTTTGACCAGGTCGATATATGATGCCGCATTATTATTGGAAGTCACAGCAGGTGTAGATGACTATGATGCAAGCATGACCGACCAACTTGCTGAAAAATTTACAGATCAATTGAATATCCCATCAAATAAGCAAATAGCTTATCTCGATTTGGGGCATTTTATATCTTCTATGGACACAGCGATCGTGGAAAATTATATATCGACGATCAATACCTGGAAATCTCAAGGGATAACATTGAAACCGATTACTATGGATTGGCTCGAATATATCATACCTGCATACTATGTCATGACGACTGCAGAGGCATCATCCAATCTATCTCGGTATGATGGAATACGATATGGGCACCGATCAGACCAAACCCCTATCATCGAACAACTCTATAAAAAATCTCGTACGGAAGGCTTCGGCACAGAAGTCAAACGAAGAATACTCTTAGGCACCTATGTATTGAGCGCCGGATTTTATGATGCTTACTATCAAAAAGCGCAGCAAGTGCGCAGATTGATTAAAAATAAATTGGATGAAATATTTACAGATCATGATGCACTCATCCTGCCCATATCTCCAGTACAGCCTTGGAAAATTGGTGAAAAATTGGACGACCCCGTGTCCGTTTATTTAGCGGATATTTTTACGGTATTGGCTAATGTTGCAGGCATACCCGGGATATCGATTCCTACTGGAAAATCCAATTTAGGAATGCCGATAGGTACTCAAATACTCGGTCAGGCCTGGGATGAAGCTAAACTTTTGGCGCTTGCAATGGAGTTAGAGGCTGGTCTATCTACACGAATGAGAAAAGAAAAAGACTAATACAAAAAAATTACTTTTCATCCAGTAAACACGTAATTTTATCTCTTATAAAACTGAATATGAGTACATACAGATTACATCTTCATAAAGAACCAGAAGGCGGATACACAGTTTATTTCCCTGCATTACCCGGGTGTATTACATATGGAGAAGATATAGAAGAATCGATAGCAATGGCCAGAGAAGCCATTGAACTATATATTGATGAGTTAAAAGATAGAGGCGAGCCTATTCCAGACGACAGTAATACTATGGAATATTCCATAAATCTGGAGGTCGCTTGAATTTATCACCAAAATATTTAATTGAAGTTCTGGTTTTGTCTGGATTCGTTTTTAAAAGATCAAGAGGTTCTTATCATATTTATTACAATCAAATCACTAATAAAACTGCAATCGTCCCATTCCATAGAGGAAAAGATTTAAAAAAGGTACTTTCTAAGGTATTCTAAAACAAGCTGGAATAGACAAGAAAAAATATTTTTAGTTGATGATTGCATACTAAAAATAATATTGCAATGAGACTATGCCCTATCCCCATCCCATCCAACAAAATTTGATCACCGCACTCTCCCTTCCCCTACCAGGAAACTCAGCCCATCAAAAAATGGCAGTGCCTGGAAGTGGTCTATTTTCTAGTATTCCAGATCATGCAAAAAAAGCTGCTGTACTTATTTTATTTTACCATCGTGTTGACCGCATCTTCATCGCTTTCATCAAACGCAAACAATACGACACAGACCGCCATGGTGGTCAGATCAGTTTCCCAGGAGGCAAGATGGAGGTTGAGGATGACTATCCCATACAGACTGCTCTGCGCGAAGCTCAAGAAGAAATCAGTATCGGTCCTGGTGTAGAAATACTAGGCATTCTTAGTCCACTTTATATCCCGGTATCCAATTTTTATGTATCTCCTGTTTTGGCATGGCATCAAGATCTTAATCCGAGGTTTACGATTCAAGAAAATGAAGTCGATGAATTGATAGAAGTAGATCTTGGCCTAATACTCCATCCGTCTACCAAAACTCAAAAAAGCATAAGTGTGTTAACCAATTATATGCTTAAATCGGTTCCTGCATATGAGGTAAATGGACATGTGATTTGGGGAGCTACAGCGATGATATTAAGAGAAGTAGAGTGGATGCTAAGGGGGGAATGAATGGAATGGATAGCAATGAATATAAATAAATAAATAAATATCACTACCAGAACAATTCCAAAGCTTGATCGATGGAAACTGTAATACTCATTTAATTTTTTATGGGAAGAACACCCTTATTTAGATC
>JAYSTG010000522.1:0-3041 GCA_043719965.1 Saprospiraceae bacterium
TAGAAGAATATAAGCGACCCAAGTTTGAAGTTTTATTCGATACGAATAAAGTGGTGAGTAGGTTAAATGAGGCTGTCACCATAACAGGTCATGCAAAAAACTATGCCGGCAACGTAGTCGATCAAGCAATGGTCAGTTATAAAGTTTCAAGGATGAGGTATAGGCGACCCATGCCGTGGTGGGGATGGAAAAGTTATTTTCCTGTCTATTCGGAGCCGAGAATCATAGCACATGGCGAAACGAATACAGATGCAACTGGGAAATTTTTAATTCCTTTTACTGCTTTGCCTGAACCCAATATCGACTTAACTAAAGAGGACATCAGTTTTATCTATACGATTGAAGTGGATATCACAGATTTCACAGGGGAAACACGATCAGCCAGTACAGAAATACGAATAGGAAATCGAAATTTAGTGTTATCTACCTCTTTGAATCAATCTGAAATAAAAGATAGCCTCCAAGAGATTAAGATATCTGCAACTGACTTGAATGGAACTAAATTGGAATCTTCCGGGACTATATCTATTTATCGCTTAAAAGAACCTGAACTACACTTTAGAGAACGATATTGGGAACAGCCGGATCAACAGGTCATTATCGAATCCGACTATCGGAATTGGTTTCCTACCGATATTTATAAAGATGAACATGCAGTAGCAAATTGGCCAATCACGCAAACTTTATTGAGTAGTATGTTTGATAGTCGATATGCATTTAAACTCAATCAGAAATTAGAAACAGGGATTTATAAATTGGTCGCTACTTCCAAGGATAAGCAACAACAAATCACAACGTATGAACATTATTTTTGGGTGACCGATCCACGGAGGGGAATTTTTGAATCCAATATACCATTGGCTTATTTTCAAAGCACTTCGGTTTTGCAACCTGATCAAACTTTGACCTATATCGTGCGATCAAAATCTATTCCTCATCATATTCTGCAATATTCTACTGTTAGTAATCAAAGTCAATGGCTTGTAAACGCAGGGCTACTTCAAGATAAAATAATTTTGTCAGAGAAAGAAAGAGGTAAGATGCATCAGCATACCTGGTATATGATCCATGATAATCGAATATATTCTAAACAAATGAATTACGGCATCACATGGGACAACAAAGATCTCCAGATTCAAACAGTTTCGTTTAGAGATAAACTCCTTCCAGGACAAAATGAGGAATGGATATTAAAAATCAGTGGTCACGAAAAAGATAAATTTATAACCGAATTGGTAGCCAGTATGTATGACCAATCTTTAGATGCAATATATCCACATGCATGGCGAAGGGATTTATTTAGAATGTCTTATTTGCCTCCAGCAAATTATTTGGCCGTTGGGTTTAATGCAATCGGATCAAATTATTTCAATAGACACCAATTGCCCTATAAAGAAATTGATCAAATTCTTTATAGAGACCTCCATTGGTATGGTTTCGATATTTATGGTGGTAGAATGTACCATTCTGAAGGTGGTATGAAATATAAAGTAGAAGAACGAATGCAAAGCGACGCTATGGTATTATCAAAACCCGGCGCGCCACCAGCCCAAGCTGCTTCTCGTAATCAAAATAAAGATGAAGATTATAAACAACCTCCCGCAGAAGCTCCAAAAAAGGAGACAACACCGCCAATTCGTAAAAATTTAAAAGAAACAGTATTCTTTTACCCCGACCTCAAGACCGATTCTGAGGGGAATGTGCTCCTCAAGTTTAAAATGAATGAAGCGCTCACCCGATGGCGACTGATGTTGTTTGGACACACGCAGGATCTGCAAAGCGGTTATATGGAAAAAGAAATAATAACCCAAAAAGAGTTGATGGTGTTTCCGAATGCGCCCAGATTTGTGAGGCAAGGAGACCGATTGGAGTTTCCAGCCAAAGTATCTAATCTTGGCTCCCAATTCATATCTGGAAATGCCCGACTGGAATTATTTGATCCTATATCAGAGCAAAGTCTGAATCACATTTTTAATGTAAGATCAATCAAGTCAGACTTTACGATTCAATCAGGCCAGTCTAATTCACTTTCATGGACTTTAAATGTACCTCAAGACTACATCGGTATGGTAGGTTATAGAGTCATTGCCGAGTCTGGATCCATAGTCGATGGTGAGGAAAATGTATTGCCGGTATTGAGTAATCGAATGCTCGTGACAGAGACTATGCCTTTCCAAGTCAAAGCAAACCAGTCCAAATCATTTGTCTTCAATGAACTAAAAACAAAATCTTCATCTCCCACTTTAAAGCATCACGCCTTGACTCTGGAATGTACAGCTAATCCTGTATGGTATGCCATTCAAGCATTGCCCTATATGATGGAATACCCACATGAATGTACCGAGCAGATGGTAAACCGACTTTATGCGAATATATTGGCCGCTACTATTATTAAAGAAAATCCTTCGATTAAGAACATCTTTGATGCTTGGAGTAAATCAGGAGAACTCAAAAGTCCATTAAGTAAAAACGAAGATTTAAAAACTGCAATATTATCTGAAACTCCGTGGGTGAAAGAAGCCCTATCAGAAGCTGAACAGCAAAAAATGATTGCGCTCCTATTTGATTTGAATAAAATAGCAGCAGAAAAAGATCATGTAGCACAAGTCTTGATACAAAGACAATTAAGTAATGGAGGCTTCCCTTGGTTTGAAGGTAGAGACGATTGGTATATCACACAATACATCATAGAAAGTATGGGCCATTTAAAAAAATTAGGAGTTTTGCCTGAGGAATTGAACGAGGTAGTGAAAAAAGCTGTGGGGTATTGTGATCGTGAGCTCATCAAATTTTATGAAGATTTGAAAAAGAATAGTAAAAAAGAGGATATTGGACTACCTGAGATTGCTATTCACTATCTATATGCTCGATCCTTTTTTTCCTTTATAAAAATTGAAAATAAAACTGCTTTTAATTATTTTGTGCTGGAAGCTGAAAAAGTATGGTTGAAACAAAGTTTATATAGCCAAGGTATGATTGCTTTGGCTTTAGATCGATGGCAACCAGATTCAAAAGTGCCTGTTAAAATATTGGCTTCTTTG
>JAYSTG010000523.1:0-3030 GCA_043719965.1 Saprospiraceae bacterium
GGTCTTGAATTGATTTGATATTAACCTCTCTTGTAAATTTATTCCTTTCATTTTTGTATCGTATCAGTCGATATGCTTTTTTGAATAGATTTGGAGTGATTTGACTTAACGTGGATCTCATTTATATTTCTTTTGCAGGTACGCCTGCAACTTTTACTCCATTCGGAACATTGTCGGTGACTACGGCTCCGGCTCCAACAATACAATGATCTCCTATAATGACGCCAGGTAACAACGTAACATTACTGCCTATAAAACAGTAAGATCCAATCTGTACATGGCCTAGGATTCGGCACCCTGGAGAAATCGTGGTATAGTTACCGATCATAGTATCATGATGTATAGAAGTATGAATATGTACTAATACGCCTTCTCCGATCATGACTTGATTAGTAATGACTACTCCAGTCATGATATTCAGACCTGTTGCTAATGTTACACCAAATGATCCAATAGAGGCATGTGATGAAATTATAGATTCAAGTTTTCCACCTAAGCTAATAAGATGGTCAGCCAGTATTTTTCTATTCGAGGGGTCACCTATACCTAATATAAACCGATTGTCCTTTTCAAAGTAGGAACGGACTTCATTAGGGTTGTGTAATATCCTGAATTGATTAAAAAGCTTATTTTTTAGTAAATTTTGATTGTCATAAAAGGAAATATCTAATGAATTATCAATTTTATATAATTCATTCAGGACTTCAATGGCATGCCCTCCAGCACCTACGATCAACATAATAGTTATAGAAACATTTATTTTGAATGAATTAAAGCTTCAACAATTATAGAGCAAATGTGCTCTACGATATGAGTGTCTAACTCAAAATATAAAGGTAGACATAAGACTCTATTAGATATATCTTCAGCAACAGGTACTTCAAATTTAGAAGTTATATAGGGTAATTTATTTAAGGATGGATAGAAATACCTTCTTGGAAAAATGGATGCTGCATTAAGCTTTTCCTTTATAAGAAGAAGTTGCTGGTACGTTTTAAACACGATAGGGTAATATGCATAGTTATATTCAGTATCTAATGTTACAATGGGTCGAGATACATCGAATCCTTTATTTAATAAATAGTAATCATAAAGCAAACAAAGATCCTTTCTATTTTTAATCATTTCACTTACTTGAGGCAAGACACATAGGCCCATCGCAGCATGAAATTCTGAGGACTTTCCATTAATACCAAGTCCCCAAAATGATTCTTGACCCTTATGGCCGAAATTGCGCATATATCCGATGCGATGGGCAAGTTCAGCAGATGAAGTCACTAAGCCTCCACCCTCTACGGTATGAAATAATTTTGTCGCATGAAAGCTCAATGTAGAAACATCACCATAGGTCATCAATGAAGTATTTTTATATCGGACGCCAAATGCGTGAGCCGCGTCATAAATTATTTTTAAACCATACTTTTTTGCAATATTTTGAATAGCTTCCACGTGGCAAGGGATGCCATAGACATGAGTACCAAGAATAGCTGTGGTACGTGCTGTGATTGCAGCTTCTATAAGGTCTTCATTGATAGTAAAATCATAGTCATGTATATCTACAAATACCGGAGTGCAGCCTTCCCAAACTATGGAGGATGCTGTGGCGACATAGGAGAACGGCGTAGTAATAATTTCCCCCTTTAGATCCAGCGCCTTTATTGCAAGTTGTAAAGCTAAAGTGCCATTATTTACATAAAAAAAATGCTGTTCGTCAAACTGAACTTTCAATTTTGCTTCCAACTCTAAAACCAGAGGACCATGATTGGTTAAATGATTTCTTTCCCAAATGCCTTTAAGATATTCCTGATATAACTCTAACGGAGGGAGGAAAGATTTGGTAACGTTGATCATAATTTTTTATGTCCAATTGTTTTAACTACGAAGGCAATTAAGGTTTGAAAATGATGGCTTGCCCTGTGGGAATATATAATATACTAACTCCTTTCTCTTTGGCGAAAAGATCAAATGCATTTTTCTGAACTATATGGGACGGGAATCCATAATCATCTAATATCATTACCCCTCCTGAAACCAGTTTATCCCAGAAAAAATTAGCTGCAGCGATTTCAGGTTCTACTACATTCATATCAATAGAAAGATAGCAGATCTGATCCGATTTCACTTGCTCGAGTGTACCTGGCACAGCTCCTCGTATTACTTTTGCAGGAAATGGCTTAAAAGTCTCTACTACTTCGTCATAAACATCTTTATAATTTCCAAAATAACTTCCTATTCCGGCTTTAATTTCCTCTTTAGTTACTTGTCCTTGCACTAAACCCTGGTAAGTATCTAATAAATAAAACGTTTTGTCTAAACTGGAAAAATTAACGTACTCTATCACGGCTCTTGAATATGCACCAGTATTTACCCCACACTCTACAAAGTCTCCTTTCAAATGCTTTACCATATCTGCTAATGCACACACTACATATACCCGCCAGGGCATATTAAAACCGACCCAAGGATTAGTAGCTGCTGCGACTTTGTAAGCTGCGCTAAATCGAGGGTCCTTGATAAAATCACAATTATTACTAGTAATCACTCCATCCGTCTTATACAAAATTGGACCTTGAAATACATTCGGCAAAAATTCAACTCCAGGTTGAATTTTTTTATAGTTATTTAAAAGCCATTTCAGTTTCCAAATAACTGATTTTATTTTTTTTACCATCTTTAATGGGTAATATATTTTAAGCAGAATTTATTATTTAATGGTTTAAGCTGCGGCTATATCAAGGAAATTTTTACCAAATTCTTTTACTTTTTCCTGATATTGAAGCCAAGCTTCTTTTTCGGTATCAACTTGAGGAAAATTAATATTTTTCTGATTTACCCAAAGGTTTTCAATTTTATCTGCCAAGTCTATCGGATCTAATGAATGGTAGAAATAAGGATTATTTGGATATTGCTCTTTGTGAACTTCAATATCAGATAAAATTATATTTTTTCCTAATGCTTTGCCTTCCTCTACTAACGTGCTCCAACCTTCACTCAGTGAAGGCTGTATTAAGGCAGCAGCCTTTCTGTACA
>JAYSTG010000524.1:0-8153 GCA_043719965.1 Saprospiraceae bacterium
TATACTCCCAAAGGAGATGTTCACATTTTACCCAAAGGAGCTACTGCCCTTGATTTTGCCTTCAGCATACATACCGATCTTGGATACCACTGTACTGGGATAAAGGTAAATAATAGGCAGGTACCTATGGGCTATCATCTCGAGCATGGAGATCAGGTACACATCACCACCAATAATAGGCAACGACCTTCTGAAGGTTGGCTGAAACTCGTGGTAACTGGAAAGGCTAAATCCAAAATAAGACAATCTTTAAAGGAAGAACGAAAGGAACAAGCTGAATTGGGTAAGGAAGCCCTTGACCGTAAGTTTAAAAACCTTAAGCTCGATCTTGAAGAAAACCTTGACAAATTGGTCAAGCATTACAAATACAAAACGAGATTGGATTTCTATTTTGCAATAGCAACTGGGGTTATAGATATTTCTGAGATCAACCAAATGCCCACTGAAAATGGAAAGATCATATTCGAAGTAGAAGAGACGCAATCGAATACAGATCATGGCGCAGCACATGCAGTTGAACAGCATAATACCATAGCCAAAATAGGAGGCTCCAACAACAAATTATATATCAATGGTGAACCGGCAGAACAGTATGAGTTTAGTTTTGCAAGCTGTTGCAGTCCATTGCCGGGTGATAATATTTTTGGGTATCTAACTTCTTCATCCGGACTCAAAATACATAGGGCAACTTGCCCAAATTCTACACATTTGCTTGCAAATTTTGGATATCGAGTGGTCAAGGCAGAATGGGGAGATCTTAATCAATCTGACTTTGTGGCCAATTTATTGATTACTGGTACGGATGATGGACCCGGTGTCATCGAACGGATTTCCAAAGTAATCTCTAATGACCTCAATCTTAATATTAGATCCTTTAGTATTGAAGGAAAAGAAGGTTATTTTGAAGGCAAAATGAGTCTGATGGTCAAAAACAAAGTACAATTGTCAAAAGCGATCAATACCTTGTCCAAGCTGAAAGAAATCTCTGTAGTAGAACGAATAGAATCATAGTTAGATTATTTTGAATGATGAATTTCGATCAGGTTAAAGATATATTTTCTGCTCATCTGGACAAGAGCAGTTTTCGCAAGACCCCGGAGCGGTATGCGATCCTGGAAGAAATCTATAATCGCACGGATCATTTTGATGCAGAAGCGTTGTACATCGAAATGAAAAATAAAAACTATAGAGTGAGTCGAGCTACCGTATATAATACTCTGGAGTTATTGGTCAATTGTGACATGGTCAAAAAACATCAATTCGGTAAAAATCTTGCACAATATGAGAAGTCTTTCGGCTATAAACAGCATGACCACCTCATCTGTATGGAATGCAACAAAGTACACGAATTTTGTGATCCGCGCATTCAACAAATCATCAAAACGATGTCTGATATTTTAAAGTTTAGGATAGAAAGTCATTCATTGAATTTGTATGGCCAATGTGTGGGTGAATGTGAACATAAAAAGATGCAAAGGAAGTAGGATCTCGGTCCGTTAAAAACAGCCCTCAATCCAATATTGATTAATCGTAGTATTTTCTACCTAGATCAATGGTCAATCCGGCATTCAATATTACTTTTTCATACAGAATATGATTTGAATTGAGATTAAGGGCTCTACCAAATTGGAGTTGAATTTTCATGTATTCAACTCCCTTACTCAATGTAAGAGTGGGCTCGATGAAAGACCATTTGTATTTTTCCAGATGATATAAATTATTTAGACGGAGACCTTCTTCCGTGAGGTTGGTAAATACGTTTTTGTAATTTACCAGCGAATATCTGGTGCTAATTGCAAGTTCAAAATACGGATCACGATAACCCAAATTTAATTGAATAAAATTTCGGTTACCTTCTGATTTAAAATATTCTGTACCTATGACTTTATTGATTTTCCCTGTCCCAATACCCACATAGGACTCCAATATCAACCATTGGTTTAGCCTACCATATCCACCTATACCAGCCTCAGCTAAATAGCCTTTTCCGGCTCTGTAAAATTGGTGATCATTACTAAAGATGGCATCATTAAAATTTCTCCTCATGCCATTTAGCATTACACCTACATGTTTGATTGGACTGAAGGCTAATTGTAGGTTGGCCGTATTGGCAAAGGCTTTGAATTGATTTTTATCTGTAAATAATGGGGTGCTGATCGGATTTGGTATATAGGCAACTCTACATGAAAAAAATAATATGCAGCAAGGCAAGGCAATTATCTTCATATTCAAAGCAATCTTCCTACTAAAATTAATCTTTAAAATTCGAATTGACTATTTTTATTTTTAGTGTTAAGTCATGCTTTCAAAATTGCTTATTTTAGTATCAAACGCTATGCATCGCTTGCATAGATCAAATCGTTTGGATGTTATAAAGAAAAAGCGTTTGGATTGATTGCCGACGCATATAAATCTGCCACTATTGATTTATTACGATTTCAATCCGTTGATTACAACTGAAGATTTAATCCATTTGCCAAATTGTTTTTTTTAGTGTACCATCTTTAAACCATTACCTATATTTGCACCTCACTATTCATAGCTAGCACACATGGGTGTAGATGTATTATTAGGATTACAATGGGGTGATGAAGGAAAAGGCAAGATCATAGATCGGCTCTGCCCTTCCTATCAAGTAGTTTGCAGATTTCAGGGAGGTCCCAATGCGGGTCATACATTATATATAGGAGATCAAAAAATAGTACTGCACACTATACCATCAGCCATTTTACATGATGGGATTATAAATTTGATAGGCAATGGTGTGGTCATCGATCCGGTGGTTTTCAAAAAAGAAATTGAAAAGTTAGCCTCATTAGGATATGATATCACACAAAAACTAATCATCGCTCGAAAAGCCCATCTTATACTTCCAACACATCAGCTATTGGACATAGCCTCTGAGCATGCCAAGGGCAAAGACAAAATAGGCTCTACGCTTAAAGGTATAGGACCTACTTATATGGATAAAACCGGACGCAATGGGATACGCGTAGGGGATTTAGATTCAAAAGACTTTGAGAAGAAATATCAAGTACTTAAGGAAAAACATTTGACTTTGACTAGATTATATCCTGAGGTTAATTTTGATCTGGAAGCAGCGGAGAAAAAATGGTTTGATAGTCTTGACATTCTGCGAAAATTCGAAAAAGTAGATTCCGAATATTATATAGATAAGGTATTGAATGACGGCAAACGTGTCCTTGCTGAAGGAGCTCAAGGATCTATGCTCGATATCGACTTCGGTACTTATCCTTATGTCACTTCATCCAATACCATATCTGCAGGGGTATGTACGGGTATCGGAGTAGCCCCCAATAGAATCAAAAAAATCATAGGAGTGACTAAAGCGTATTGCACTCGAGTAGGTAGTGGACCTTTCCCTACCGAACTTCATGATGAGACCGGAGAGGCATTGCGTAAAGCGGGAAATGAATTTGGTTCTACCACTGGCAGACCTCGTCGATGCGGATGGATCGACTTGGTACAATTACGCTATTCTATTATGATCAATGGGGTGGATGAGCTCATCATGACCAAAGTCGATGTACTCAATGACTTTGATACCATACGAGCCTGTACTCATTATAAAAATAGTAAAGGTCAGGAGATCAATCTTATCCCCTTCGAACTGGATGAAACACTCCAGCCGGTCCATCAATCTTATAATGGATGGAAATCTGACCTTGGAAACTATACCACTTATGCATCCTTACCTAAGACAACTAGAAGTTACGTAGAATCAATGGAAACTCAATTGGAAAGAAAAATTGTGATGATCAGTATAGGACCTGGTCGGGATGAGGTGATTCATAAATGATATAAGTTTGGGAGCTTATTTTTAGAAGGGATACTGTTTGTTTTCCAATGAAATTATGTTCAAACAAAATAACTATTCCCCAAACCTCCGAAAATTAATCGCCTTTTCCTCGGTGATCTGGATAGTCCTGCCAGTTTTTTTTATTCTTTTTTTACAGGCTGATCACCGGATCACTTCTTTTTTGGAACTGATAAAATCGAAGACTCTTTATTATAGCATATCCAGTGCAATATTACTCACTGTTGACATCGTCTTACCTATTCCCTCCAGTATAGTCATGTATATGAATGGATTGATCTTGGGCACAACAGCAGGATTTTTACTGTCTATCGTTTCAGCGACCGCTGCAGGTTTTATAGGTTACTATCTCGGTTACAAAGGCTTTTCGAATCCTAATCATGAGCCCTATCCAAGCTATTTTAAAAAATACGATGTGCTCATTATCTTGATTTCAAGGGGTATTCCTATGCTTTCAGAAATCATCAGTGTACTCAGTGGTTATTATAAAATTAAATTTAAAAAATTTGCACTTTACAATTTGGTTGGTTATATACCGATCTGCTTTGTATATTCATATTTAGGTCAAATGGATCAGGAAAAAGAGCATTTTTTACACGGATTCTTAATATCAATAGTCTTTAGTGCTGGTATATGGCTCTTGGGGAAAAGGATAAGGTTAAAACCATAGAAAATTAGCTGTTTTTTTTATAGGTATCTGATGTAATAAACTTCATTGGCCAGATCATGCAGTTACATAAAATGTATACTTTTTTTTATGGATAAAATATTCTCTATAGAAAGCCAAGAAATAAAATTTTACTTAGCTTCCCAATCAGTTTTACTAATTTGATTCAAATTTATTATATTACTTGACCAAACTCCAACTCTAATACCAACTTTAAATATGTCGAGCTATGAATTATAGAAAGTCAAAACTACAGCTCGCTAAAAGTGAATCCATAAGCTCAATCGAAAAAGGTTTACCTGGGATACAACCTAGCCTGTCCCTGGAGCTACTCAAAAGCATGGAAACCATGATCAAAGGGAAAATAGTCTTCCGATGGTCACCAGAGTATGAAAAAGATAAAAGGGATTTCAACAATGTATTTCCAGCTGACCCTTTAGCCATCATCTATGTCGCTAATTATGAGGATATCCGATTTGTATTGAAATTGGCTGAAGAGCAAAAGATAGCCTTTTGCATCCGTTCAGGGGGTCATAGTCTGGCCAGCTACTCTGTGTGTGATGGGCTCATCATCGATATGAGTCAGTTACACAGTATATATGTAGATCCAAATGGTCTGACCGCTTATGTAGAGGCTGGATGCACTTTCGGTCAAATCTTTCCTGTAATAGAGCAATATGGCTTACATATGGTCAGTGGGGGATGTCCTACAGTATCCGTATCCGGTTATATGCAGGGGGGAGGATATGGATTGACTTCCAGGGCGTATGGCATGGGATGTGATATGGTACTGTCTGTCACTGTAATGTTGGCTAGCGGTAAAATCGTCATGTCTAGTCCTTATAACAATCAAGATCTATACTGGGCTATACGAGGAGGTACTGGAGGCAATTTTGGTATTTTATTGAATATCTCGTATAGATTGGTACCCCTGGGGATCATTTATGGAATACGCATAGCTTGGGATTTTGAAAATACTAGAACCAATGCCGCCCAAGCCCTTGCCTATATACAGGACCATTATTTAGTAGCCGGAGCATATCCCAACTTGGGTATAGAGACGGTCTTGACTACAGATACGGATGGTCATAAAAAAGTATTTTTCTGTGCAACCTGGATTGGCGATGAAACGAGTTTTAATGCTGCCTTGGCTCCATTGCTTGCGATACCAGGAAGCGTAATCAAATTCAGGACTAAAGGCAAATATTTCGAGGTCAATCTAAAAGTATTGGATGGTATACCCGATGTACCGGAAGACATTATGGCATTTTCAAGGAGTGCTATTATAGCCAAAAGACTAAGTCAAAATGATTACGCGGATATCTTAAATTATTTCATGACTTGCCCAAATAAATACACGACGGTGGACATGGAAGGATATGGAGGCAAGATCAATCAAATTCCGTTGAGTACCAATGCTTTTATACACCGAAATGCTTATATGGACTTTTTCTGTGATGCATTTTTCAATAAGGAGACTAATGATCGTCAAAAAAATGAAGCATGGCTTGAATCATTTTTTGTTTTTTTGAGGCAGTACAGCAATGGCCATTCCTATCAAAATTATCCCAATAGAAATCAAACAGATTTCAGGGCTGCCTATTGGGGGACCTATTATGACCAATTATTAGCTATAAAACAAAAATACGACCCTAATAACACCTTTAACTATCAACAATCCATTGGACCCTACTTGCAGGATACCTCTACTCAAAAAGCCAACTTTCCGATGATCCAAAATCCAATTGTATATGAAAATTATTAAAACGGTAATTTTATTATTCCTTGTAATCTTAGAATTAAAGAGCCAAGAATCCGTAGAATATAAGCCTAAAACTATTAAGCATCTAGGTCCCCATGTCAGTTATTTTATAGATCTGTCCGGCAAGACTACTTCTGCGGAAATTGCAAAACAATCCTTTGTACCCAATACTTCGGATATATTAAATCTGGGCCCACAAATGGTTCCGGTATGGGTGAGAATCAAAATCACCAATACACAGCTCGAAAATTTGTATCTGGAACTTGCAGCTCCACTATTGGAAGTGGTAGAGCTTTATGAAGAAGAATCCGGCGTATTAAAAAATATCTTTACCGGAGGATTTACACACCCTTTTGAAGCCCGACCTATTAAAATTGAAACCTGGCTATTTGATTTAAATATTCCAATCCAAACTACCAAAACATATTATTTAAAAGTCGCTTCAGGCTATCCCCTTCAATTGCCATTAACTGTATCCGATAAAAATTCATTTGTTGAACACAACCAGAAGCACAATCTATTCTGGGGGATATATATGGGAGTTGTGGCTTTT
Source organism: Saprospiraceae bacterium (assembly GCA_043719965.1). Taxonomy (GTDB): domain Bacteria; phylum Bacteroidota; class Bacteroidia; order Chitinophagales; family Saprospiraceae; genus JADJLQ01. Next base: position 6,821 of record JAYSTG010000524.1, read on the forward strand.
GCGTTTTTGTATAACTTGTTTATTTATTTTTCAGTCCGTGAGAAGACTTATCTCTACTATCTCGGTTATGTGTTTTTTTCTGCTTTATTTTATTTAGCCTTGCCGGGATTCGATTTTAAGTTTCTATATCCAGCCATTCCCATATTGAATTTTTATTTCGTAATAATGGTATGTATTACCAACGTATTTGTGGTTTTGTTCACTATGCGGTTTTTACAAATCACTAAAGAAATTAAATGGCTGTATTGGTATGGGACAGGAATCAAATTATTTTTTGCTCTTTTGATTCCTGCAGCATTCCTGCTACCTTATGGGTTAATTATCCTATTGGCTCAATTATTCAGTTTGGTCCTGTGCTTGTTTACTATCATCGCAGGTATTAATGGTATCCTTCGTAAAGTACCTACGGCAAAATATTTTTTAATGGCCTGGACCTTGTTTATTACATTGACTGTCATATTCCTTTTGACAGATCAAAAGGTCTTGCCCAGTAATTTTTTTACGCTTCATAGTATTTTCATAGGTCATATGACCGAAGTATTATTACTCTCGTTTGCTCTGGCAGACAAAATCAATTTCTTAAGACGAGAGAATGAATACAAACAAAAACAAATCATTTTCCACCTGGAGGAAAACGAAAAAATTCAACTTAAAGCCAATCGGGAATTGGAGCATAAAGTCGTAGAGCGTACTTCAGAGATCGTAAAACAAAAAGATATCATCCAAGCTGAAAAATTGCGCAGTGATGAATTGCTGCTCAATATCTTACCTGCTGAAACGGCAGAAGAATTAAAACGAACTGGTGTGGCTCAAGCCAAGCAACTCCATGCAACCTCCGTCCTATTTGCAGATATAAAAGATTTTACGAACATCACCGGGGGCCTCAATCCGGAGGAACTCGTATTTGAGATCAACGAATGTTTCACCGCTTTTGACAAGATCATGGAAAAACATAGTCTTGAAAAAATAAAAACCATTGGGGATGCCTACATGGCAGCTGGTGGAATACCTGATCCTAATACTTCCAATGCATCAGATGCTGTACATGCCGCTTTAGAAATGATGGAATTTATAAAAACATTAAATGCACAAAAAAAAGGAACTAACCGAAAAATATTCGATATACGGATAGGTATCAATAGTGGGCCTGTCATAGCCGGCATCGTCGGAATTAAAAAATTTGCCTATGATATCTGGGGGGATACAGTAAATATCGCCAGCCGGATGGAATCCTCCAGTGAAGCCGGTAGAATAAATATATCCCATTCTACTTTTGCACTGGTAAAAGACCAGTTCGATTGTAGTTACCGTGGTAAAATAGAAGCAAAAAATA
>JAYSTG010000525.1:0-23493 GCA_043719965.1 Saprospiraceae bacterium
GATAGATTCCCGAGATCGCACAAGTTTTTTTATCTACCGGAGGGCTGCCGTATACCGGATGATATTTATAAATAAAACTTTCGATTTTATAATTTGCGAAATTAATAGCTGCTGCTTTTTGAACTGCTTTAGTGAATTTAATTTCGAAACCATCTTTCATGGCTTTGATCGATTTGATTTCAAAGGGCATTTTTCCTGTCCATACCAATCGTTCAATGCCGGCTGTAGTATTACCTGCCGAGCCCCATCCTCTATTGGTTTCACCCACAAACAAAGATCCATCTAAACCAAAAGCCATACGCAATACCCCGGATTGAAACCCCTCTCTAAACATGATCACACCACCTTGCATCTCTCCATTTACTTCTTCAGTAAATACCCTCGCAATATTACTTTTTCCCTGGTCACCGATGAAAAGCTGGCCCGCAAACGGGCCAAAAGCTCCATTGGTTTCATCTTTGAGAATTTCAGAAGTTGATATCCCTATGATACCATGTGGTAACCAAACTGCTGGAGTCTTAATCTCTGGTAAATCTTTTTTTAATTCAAAGAGATAAGTCCCACGTTCGAGTGCATTATTTTCAGGCTTGATATAGTTGCCAGCTTTGTCCCGCTCTTTTCGTGGATTTATTTTTGAATATAATTGTTCAGTAGTTAGTTTTACCGGGGAGTTTGCATCAATTGACCATCGAAGACCAGCAGGATGTCCAAAAAAATCTCCTTTATGAACCGGACTGATAAATCCAGATCCCATCCAATCTCCTTGATTATCTCCATACCAAAAGGTACCATCAACCATCCCTATACCACAAGGTGATCGCATTCCAGTAGCAAAGGGCTCTACATTGCCTTGATCATCGATTTTAATAGCCCAACCTCGATAGGGTGTGCGACTTTCACCGCGCCACCACTCTTCATTACCAAAGGCCACATTGCCTGTGACCATCATGCTTCCATCTGGGAATATTTTAGGCCCATAGGTGTATTCATGATAATGACCGGAAATCGGCAAGGAAGCAACCGTCTCATAGACATCTGCTTTACCATCTCCGTTTTTATCTAAGAGTCGAGTGAGTTCACCTCGCTGTGCACAATATAAAGAGCCATCCTTATAAGCCAACCCTAGTATTTCATGTAAGCCTGAAGCAAATTTTCTAAAATAGGGTTGAGTATTATTGGTCATATACGCATTGTTAATAATCCAGACATCCCCTCTACGAGTAGAGAGGGCCAAGTCCCCATTGGGGAGGGTAGCCATTCCTCCTACTTCCAATAGGATATCTTCCGGTACCGGAAGTGTAATGATTTTATAATATTCATTTTCTTTATTGGATTGGGCATAGGTAGCAATGGGGTAGATCAGCCCTGCCATCAGCAAATAGATACAAATGTGTAACGAATATTTTTTCATACCCTGATTTAATAGATTTAGTGGACTTATGTAGTTATAACGTTTCATGTTTGATCAGATTAATGGGTCACCAAATGATTTGAATAGTAGATGATTTCAAGATTGGGAAAGTCAAGATATATGTATCACTTTCTGATTTGATCTCTGCTTTACCATCTAGGACCCGGATATAATAAGAGCCATCTCCTATCACAAAAGTATTTTCGTTAACTGGTATGATTTGATCAGAAATAGCCAATATAGCCTCCATCGATTCACCAGAAGGGTTGGCCCAGGTGCGTTCAAACCATCGACCTTCATCCTTTGGAATGATTTTGTCTGACACAGTAAACCCATTGAGCTCATATTTAAATGTGGGAATGCCAGTAGCATCCAGTTCATAGCCCCTGGGACGAAGGGAAGTAATCATCCGGTTGTTTTTTGGGAATACAGTATTCGTATCCAATAAATAGGTGATGCTACCCATAGGTACAGCGCTGCCGTCACCTCTATCATGCCACATCGGCGCTGTATTTAAAAATCCTCCTCGCCATATTTGCACTATGGAACCCCTATCCAGGTCATAGGTATAATGGATGCCGGCAGGATGTCCTACTGATATGGCATGAACTATTCTTTTGGAAGTATTGCCATGAGGAATATCCATAAAAGATCGGAGTATCATAGGTTCACCCTCGCGAGGTTGAGCATAGATCAACGGTGTAGGATTATTGGTGATAGCTGAACTCGGAAGATGCAATCCATGTTTTCGTATGGTTGCAGATTCGACAAATAGTCCCAGCAAGGGTACTAGCCAGGCGTCGGTCTTCCAATAATATAATTCAAAAGGTAAATCTCCGGCAGGGAGCTCAACGGTGACTTTGCGACCAGGAGCGCCATTCCACAACCAGCCTTGATCAAATACAGGTTGATTATTGATCTTGAGTTGTGCTTGACCTCCGTGCACAGTAGTAAAAGTATACTTTCCTGGTCTTGGTACACGCAGTTTGCCAGAATATTTTATTCCAAAATCATTTTCTTCGTTGGTAACGGCCCAATTGAGTACAGCAGCATTGCCTTGGGATGCGGGTTGAAGTCTGGCGATGTCTTCGATAGTTTTAAATGGGCCCTTGTACACTCCATGATGCAGCTCCGAGAAAGTTAGTCTTTCCGTGGTGAATTTTTTAAATTGGATATTTTTAAAGGCCACATGCCCATGATCTCCCTGGAATCGTAATGGAGCCATAGCCACTTCGTCATCTTTGATAGGCCCACGAGTAGGTCCAGTCAAGATGACATTTTCATGGATTATAATTCCATTCCATTCGATAGCGATGATTTTGGCTGATTCTGTTTTTTTCCCCATAGCATCAAACCGTGGAGCCTGAAATGAGATCTTAAGGTGTTGCCATAGTCCGGGCGCTTTGGCCACATTGATCCGGGGTGGAATTCCTTCATATCCTTTTTCTCCCTCCGGTTTACTATCATTCCACCGTTCATATATTCCTCCGCAGTCACTATACTTGGGGTGTGACTTAGCCCAACTATCATAAAGTTGAATTTCATATCGGCTCTGTAGATAAATGCCAGAATTCGATCCTTTAGCCAATACAAAGTCCAATTCAAGATCGAGATCGCCATGATCTTCTTGAGTAAATAAATCATAGTCTATGCCGTATTTACCATCGCTATGCTCGCAGACCAATACGCCTTGACCTGGAGAGGTCTTTATTGGGCCACCTGAAGTATTGTCTCCAGTCAGTCCACCTGCTATTTTCCAATTTGTCATCACAGGTCTAAAAGCAGAAAGGTCATTCAAAGGTAAATAAGTCTGAGCCTGGAGTATAGGGCATATACCAATCCAAAGGATTAGTTTGATAAGAGATCTTTGCATGATATTGATTATGTGTCAAAGAAAGGAAGAATTTAAGGATCGGAAGAGGTTTGTTTTGTTGGGTGATCTTTCATTCCATAACAGGTCCGAGAATTACAATGATGACTATGAAAAGACCAAAGGGTGTGGTAATAATTAAATCTTCAAATTTACTCGAATAAGTTTAGGCGCCACTTACCCATCATATTGTAATGGGTATTTTAAGTTCGACTTCAGTAAACAAAAAATTTCTTCCAGATGGAAATTCTTTTTCTCTTTTATAAAATTCAAGTCCCTTAGGTCTTGGGGCTTCTTCGCCATCGTTTATGATTCCTTCAAGGTGAAATTCCAATGCAGAAATTATGTTTTCTAAAGCATCCTCCACAGTTTTTCGCCTGTAGCCACACAACCTAAGATATCAGGGGAGCAAGCAGAATAATTATTTCCACTTTTTGCAATGACAATTAGATATTTTTCCATGTTTAACTAAAACTAATGAACATATAAATATACCATGTATTTAGCCTTAATTCAAACCTGCTTGCTTAAAGATGCTTTTTAAAATAAAGGGGTCTAATTGATCACTTAATTTTCCATTGATTGTTACTCGCCCTTTTTTTAAATTATGTTTGAATTGACGATGACTTCCCTTTTGACTATGGAAATACCATCCATCCTTTTCAATTAACTTTATTATTACCTTACCTTCATAACTTTAGGTAGAGGATGATACAATTTTCCATTCACTTCTCCAATACCAGGACTTCTCCACTACTTAATTCCGGGCCACCCCCACGATTGCCTGCGCCAGCGATGTAATATATCTTGTTTTTAATACGTACCGCTCCAGTGCCATGTCTTCCTTGGCTGAGTTTGGGTAAGTTTTCCCATTTTAAGGTATTAACATTTAATGCTTCCACTTCTGTATGACCAGGCACCTGTGTGTCACTTTCCCCACCCATCACGATCATTTGGTCTTTGTAATTCACTACGCTTGCATCTGCGCGCAGAGTGGGCAGTGTCGTAGGCAAGGTAGCCCAGGTATTGGACTTGATATCATAGACATCTATTGCAGCTTCCTTGAGATTGAGCACATTATTGGTTTTGGCTGTAGTGCGTCGACCACCGATCATATAGATTTTGCCTTGATGAATATCGACTTGCACATGATCGCGAGCTCGAGGCGCATCTGCTAGTATTTTCCAAGTATTTGTTTTGGGATTGTACTCATCTAACCAAGCTACATGGCCATCCCAGTGACCGTCCTGCATACCACCTACGATATAGATTTTATTTTTATACCTAGTGACCCCTGCCGAACCCCTCAATCTACCTGAGGGAATAGCAGGTCCCTGTCGCCATTCGTTTTTTGTTGGATTAAAAATATATACATGATCCACTGGCAGTTCGTGAGGGTAGTTTTGCGTAAATGCACCCAGTACCCAGATTTCATTTTTATATACCGTAGCTTGGAAATGATGTAATTCCATAGGCGGCGCTTGCATAGGTGTCCAGGTATTGGTCTTGATATCGTAGGCATCTACTGGACGGATACCTCTACTTCCGAGTAGATAAATTTTGTTTTGAATGGTAGCCAACGTGCTTTCACTGCGAGCGGTACAAGCATTCGTAGGAGTGAAGGGTTGCCAGGCCTGAGCCTTTGTAAGTGATGGGGCGCTTATAAAAGCCAACAAATAAAAAATGTATTTCATCTTATCCTATTGAAAAGACCAAGGTAGGACAAAGTAAGGAATCCTGTGATCTCGTAAATAAAATGGGTGTATGGCAGATTTCCCATTTTGATGGCTAGAAACAACTTATTCAAAGCGCAATGTAGGGAAATTTGCCACACACCCAATAAAATATACTATTTTTAATGTTTGTTTTACAAGTAGGTCATAACATATAACCACCCAAGGAAGGCCTATCTTTGCCTGAAACAGTTATTATACACTTTATAATCTTAATCTAATAAATATTTTTTACGAGATCAGGGTCTCGAATGCACTTTCGTGTCATATCATTAAATTAAAAAGTTTATCTGTTGGAAGCCACCATTGAAACCTCCGAAGTTCAAGCCTTGCAGTGTGACGATACTTCTGCCTTCGATAATATATTGCGGTCCTATTATGCACCACTTTGCAACTATGCCAGAGCTATGTATTGATCTTACTCAAGATCGTTTTATCGATATAGAATGTACCGAAAGGAATAAAAGAAGACAATAACACCTTCCAGGTAGTACGATGGTGTTTCCAATTTTGATCGATGGCCACTAGTATGGTATAGAATATAAATATCAAAAACAAACCACCATGTATCGACCCTACCACACGGACCACTTCAGGTCTTGCATACATATATTTTAAAGGCATGGCTATAAAGAGTAAGGTGAGCAAAGAAATCCCCTCTAGAAAGCCGATCACTCTTAATCTTCCAATATTGTTTTGAACTATTTTAAACATGCGTATTTTATCAAAAGCGCGAAAGTACTGTAATTTTTTATAATGAATGGTAGGTATCCTTAACGCGGTACGACAACTCTATTGCTATTATAGTTCGGATTAAGAGTAGTAATGAGTATTTTTATGAAATATTCGATACTTGGACTATTTGCAGTCATTCTCGAACAATATTTTTCATAAGAATTAACGGTCAACTAAAAATGAAAATAGTTTTTTTTTCAAAACAAACAGAGTTCAGAAAGTGGTTGGAAAAGCATCACAAAAAACAAACAGAATTAATTGTCGGTTTTTATAAAGTAGACAGCGACAAACCTTCTATGACTTGGTCGCAATCAGTCGATCAAGCACTTTGCTTTGGATGGATAGACGGCGTGAGAAGGTCGATTGATAAAGAGAGTTATTGCATTCGTTTTACACCACGAAGGCCTACAAGTATTTGGAGTGTGATCAATATAAAAAAGGTTGAGGAACTCCATAAATCCGGTCTCATGAAGCCTGAAGGTCAAAAAGCATTTGAATTAAGGACAGCACATAAATCTGGGATCTATGCACACGAAAAAGAACCTACTGCACTCACCCCAACTTATGAAAGACTGTTTAAAAAGAAAAAGTTAGCCTGGAGCTTTTTTAATGCACAAGCACCCTCCTATAGAAAAGTAATAACGCATTGGATCATGGACGCTAAACAAGAAAAGACAAGATTATCACGGCTTGAAAAAACAATAAAACGAAGTGGAGAGCAACAACGCGTGGAATAAAAAAAATTTAATGACTTTGCCAAACCGTTTGATGGCAAATAAGATGATTAACTGATGGAATTATGCCCTCATTTAGAATTTCATTCATGATATTATCTTTATAGTATGGAACCGCTCGTCGCTAAAACCTATCTACTTGAAAAAATCCCCGGAAAAGGTGGATGGACTTTTGCTCGAATACCGGAAGTGTTGCAAAGCAAAAATACACCTTTTGGTTGGGTGAAAGTAAAAGGCAGTATCGATGGCGTATCATTTAAAAAATATCACTTGATGCCCATGGGTAATGGCCATCTATTTCTTCCAGTCAAAGCTGAAATCAGGAAAAAAATAAAAAAACAAGAAGGAGATTATGTAGATATTGTTTTATATCCTGATGAGTAGATTTGTAAGACGATATTTCGTTTTGTTTTTATGACCCATGGATCCAGGTCTCCAAAGAAGTCACCTCGAATGGGTATTATTTTTAACACAGAAGATCAATTATAATAATTTATGAAAAAACACGAATTGAAAATGTTGATACAAAAATTAGTCCTGCTTTATCTATGCATATATGCCATTAATACTGATGCACAACATCAATATTTTCCGAATGCAGAGTGGCAGGCCAAGAGGCCTGAGGAATTAAAAATGAACAAGGTGAAACTCGATAGCGCTATAACATTCGCATTAAATAGTGAAAACAAAGTTGACAAGGACCTCCGAATTGCTATCATCAAATCTTATTCAAGGGAGCCAGGATATAAAATCATTGGGCCTATGAAACCTAGAGGCGGTCCAGCAGGCCTGGTGATTAAAAACGGTTATATCGTAGCACAATGGGGCGATGTAGACCGAGTCGATATGACCTTTAGTGTTACTAAAAGCTACCTCTCCACTATTGTCGGTTTAGCCATTGACAAAGGGTTGATAGAAAAGGTAACAGATAAAGTTAAAACTTATGTGTGGGACGAAAATTTTGAAGGAGCACATAATTCGAAAATTACATGGCAGCATTTGCTGACCCAATCATCTGATTGGTCAGGCAGCTTGTTTGGTTTGATGGATTGGGCTGATAGGCCTCCGAAAGAAGGTGGCATTGATGATTGGAAAAATCGCAAGTTGAATGAGCCAGGCAATCAATACGAATACAATGATGTGCGTGTAAACCTTTTGGCATATTCACTCTTACAGGTTTGGCGAAAGCCATTACCAGCTATATTGAAAGAAAAGATTATGGATCCTATTGGGGCTACGACTACCTGGCGTTGGTACGGCTATGAAAATTCTTATGTAAATCTGGATGGCTTGATGATGCAATCTGTAAGTGGTGGCGGTCATCATGGCGGTGGCATTTTTATCAATACGTTGGATCAAGCCAGGATGGGGTTATTGTTTTTGAGAGATGGTAAATGGAAAACCCAGCAGCTGATATCGGAAAAATGGATTCACGAGGCAAGGCAACCCTCTGAAGCCAATAATAATTATGGCTATATGTGGTGGTTAAATACTTCCCAGGAATGGAAAGGCATTTCACCAAAAATATTTTATGCTGTCGGCTATGGGGGCAATTATATTGTAATAGATAAAGAACATGATCTGGTCATCGTCACGCGTTGGATGGATGAAACTAAAATGTCAGACCTATTGCATTTGATTATTCAGGCGGCAGAAATGAAATGATGAGCTGCAAGTGCCCAATAACATCATTATTCGTTTTTTAGAGCTCAAAAATTTAATCTAGCACAATAACAAAGATGAAAAAAATTGGTTCTTTGCCATATTTAGTGGGTACTTTTTTAAAAAAAACTTATATAATTGTATGTAATAAACTATTAAGTTCTGGTTTTAAGAATTTAATCGAAATATATCGTCCACTGAGTTAAAAGCAAACAACTCATCGCATTGTAGCAGTGACTTCAGTCGCAGTTAAGCGACTTAAGTAGCAAAGCGCATTTAAGATTCGTTATGCTCTTGTATGAGACTTTCTATAGTGACTTCCTTGATTTTTCTTTCATTCCTTTCTTGTCAAAAGCAACAGATTACTTCCTGTGACGAGTCAAACAAAGGAGTCTTCGTCAGACAAGGGTTGTAGAGGCTTCGCGATAGAAATGATAAATTTTAATGTAGCTATTGAAAAAGACTGGACTGATGTTTTTAGTAAGAAAATCTATCAAAATGCAATAACCATAAATCACCACCTTCCTCTTGATAAGAAGACCGCAAAGTTATTATTTGAAATGAACGTAGGAGATACCATCATCATGGATTTAAAACCATCTCCTTCAACAGTGAATTGCTTTATGGCGGATTTTTTACCGAACACTTTTTATGAAGCGACTAATGTTGAGTTATGTACTAATCGATAAAACTCCATTTTTTCAATTTTCTTTGACTTTTAGACTCGTCTGGAATTCTTATTTAATGATTTTGAAATTTAGCCCAATATGCCTATATTTGACATACAAATGTGATATAATTATGCAAAGAGTCAATCTTGGCAAGCCATATGAAGAATACATCCAAAAACTAGTCAAAGAAGGATATTATGCCTCCGCTTCCGAAGTGCTTCGCGATGCATTGCGTGAAAAGATGAAACAACCTCCAATAGCAGAGCGACGAAAATCATTACAAGAGCTTGTGAATGAGGGAATTGATGATGTAGAAACTGGCCGAGTGGTACCTTATAGTAAGCAATTATTGAAAGAATCTTTAAGGAAAGCAAAAATTAATGCTAAGGCTAAAAAGCCAATTCCATCGTATATCAGACCTTGATCTATCAAATAGTCATATCGGAGCTTGCTAATGCTGATATTGATTTTATATTTCAGTATAGCATGGAAACTTTTGGGTTGACCGTCACAGAAAAGTATTTAAATAAATTACATGATACCATTGAAGACATACGTAAAATGTCGACACGAGGCCAACTGCATGCTGATTTAAAACCATACATTCGGTATCATAAAGTAGATAGTCATTATATCCTATATTCTTATTCTCAAAGTACTTTTCATATATTAAGGATTCTCCATCAAAACATGGATTTGCGTACCATAAGTCTTGAGTAGAAATCTTCGCTTTTAATACAGTCATCTATTCATTGTATTTCTCATTTTGTTTAGATCTTCAAGTAAAGTAGGTCGATGATAAAATCCTTACGAGATATACAAGCTATTTCGTAAGTTGGAAGCAAATCTTCCTTGATTATGACTCATCTAAAGACCTTACTACTATTTTTCTTTCTATACACTGCTCCCAGTTGCACCAAAAACAATAAGCCTGATACTCCAACCACAACATCTACCAGTTACGATGACCTGGTAAGCCTATTCAAAATCTGGCGTACATTTGAGCAACCACCTTTATTAAATGGTGCACCCGACTATACCCCTTCTACCTTTACTAAACGATGGCCTGAATTTCTCCGACTTCAAGCTCGATTAAAATCGATCAACCCATCGGCTTGGCCAGTAGAGCAACAGGTAGACTGGCAAGTCGTGCAAGCTGAGATGAATGGTTATGATTTTAACCATCGCATCCTCAAACCGTGGGAGCGCGATCCTGCATTTTATACGACCATCAAGACAGAGCGCAGTGATGTACCGGCACATGAAGGTCCGACCCATCATGCCGTCATAGAGTTGTGGACCTATACTTTTCCGTTAAATCAGGATCAAAGGAATAAACTATTCCAATCCCTTCAGCCGATCCCTGCATTGCATACCCAGGCTCAATCTAATCTCACCGGCAATGCACGAGATCTTTGGATCACCGGCATACGAGATATCAAAACACAAGCAGTTGATTTGACTGCTTTACTAGACCTACCCGGAGTCAAACAGGATCAGGAATTGGTGACACAAATAAATACTTGTATAACATCAACTCAAAGTTTTGCAACCTGGTTAGAAACACAAAGTAAATCAAAGACCGGCCCTTCCGGAATCGGTAAAGAAAACTATACCTGGTATCAACAACATGTGCATCTGGTACCCTTGACCTGGGATGATGAAGTAGCTCTATTAAAACGTGAACTCGCACGTGCCTGGTCCTCCTTAAAACTCGAAGAGCATCGCAATATTCATTTACCCCCTATGATAGAAGTCAATACTCCGGCAGCATTTGATGCTCTTGTTGATAAATCAGCTAAGAGCATGATGACTTTTTTGAAAACTAAAGACATCATGACGGTTAAACCCTTTTTTGAGTCTGCCTTACGAGAGCACCTAGGCCAATTTACACCAAAAGAGAAACGCAATTTTTTCACGATCACCATGCACTATGATCCACGACCTTTATATTCACATTTTTACCATTGGTTTGAATTGGCTATCATGGATCGCGAACCTCATAAGAGTGAAATCCGCAAAGGCCCCTTACTTTATAATATATTCGATACACATAGTGAAGGCATCGCCACTGCTGTAGAAGAACTTTTTATGCAAGCAGGATTATATGATGATAGTCCTCGTACTCGTGAGATAGTATATATTATGTTGGCTCAGCGTGCAGCACGGGGCTTGGGGTCACTATATGCTCATGCTAATGAGCTCACGATGGAAGAGGCAGGAGGGCTACATTCTGAATACACTCCCCGCGGATGGATGAAAACCGAAAAAGATTTGCAGGTCTTCGAACAACATCTATATCTGCGTCAACCTGGCTATGGTACCAGCTACATCACCGGCAAACATCTGATAGACCAGGTCATGGCAGAATATGCTCGACGCAAAGAAGTACAACAGGAACCATTTAAGCTCAAAGACTTTCTGGATCAATACAATGCTACCGGCAACATTCCTGTGGCTTTATCGTATTGGCAAATGACAGACAAAAACGATTTATTAATGACATTATCCAAACAGAACTAATAACTCCAATGAAAAAAGTTTTAACATCATGCTTTAATCATCCATCTCTATATGAAAAACAAACTTGATAGACTTATTCCAGCTATAGGGCCATGAGAATACATTATCTTTGCCTGTCAATTCAATATCATGGGAGCTCCACGAAGCATAGCCTTTCATACGCTTGGATGTAAGCTCAATTTCTCAGAGAGCTCTACATTGAGTGATCTATGTGAAAAACAAGGTCATAAGGTGACTTCATGGGATCAACCTGCAGACATCTATGTGATCAATACTTGTAGTGTAACAGAACAAGCTGATAAAAAATGCAGGTATGCTATTCGACAAGCTTTACAGATTTCTCCACTGGCCAAGGTCATCGTGACAGGATGTTATGCACAACTTAAACCTAAGGAAATCGTTGACATCCCGGGTGTATCTTTAGTATTAGGTGCTGGAGAAAAATTCAGAATTGCAGAATATATTGACGCGTTGTCTGAGAGCAATGATCTCGCACCACTTCAAGCAGGTGCTATTCAAGATGTCAAGACTTTTAGTTCATCGTATTCATTTGGTGATAGGACACGATCATTTTTGAAGGTGCAAGATGGCTGTGATTATAAATGTACGTTCTGTACCATACCACTAGCTCGAGGCAAAAGCAGAAGTGACACCATAGCGCACGCCATCGAAAAAGCAAATGAGATCGTCCGATTGGGTGCAAAAGAAATCGTATTGACCGGTATCAACCTCGGAGATTTTGGCAATGGCACTGAAGTCATCGAAGGATCTAAACCTTATAAAGAAGCTTTATTTATCGATCTAGTGCGCTCGATCGATAAAAACATAGATATACCCCGCTTTAGAATCTCTTCTATAGAACCCAATCTATGTACAGATGAGATCATAGATTTTGTGGCTGCTTCTAAGCGATTCATGCCACACTTTCATATTCCATTGCAAAGCGGGAGCAATAAAATCTTAAAACTCATGCAACGAAGATATTTGCGTGAAGTGTATACTGCTCGTGTAGCTCGTATCAAAAATACAATGCCTCATGCCTGTATCGGTGTAGATGTGATCGTAGGGTTTCCAGGTGAAGATGAAGAAGCATTCAAGGAAACTTTTGATTTTTTACATGACTTAGAGGTCTCCTATTTTCATGTTTTTACCTACTCCGAACGAAACAATACTCTTGCTATCCAATTACCAGGGCGAGTACCTACGCAGATTCGTCGCGAACGAAACGAAATCTTAAGACAACTCAGCGAAAAGAAAAAGCATCTTTTTTATCAAATTCATTTACACACAACACGCACAGTTTTGTTAGAGCACGATGATCATGGAGATCATTGGGCTGGATTTACTGATAACTATATTAGAGTGTTAGTAGATAAAAAACTTGGAGAACCCAATGATCTAGTAGCTGTTGAGATGAATGCATTTAATGAAAATGGAGATTTGATTGGTGGGTGAACCACCCCAAGCTAAAAGCTATGAGGTAACCTCGCTATTGAATAAAGCGAGGTAACCTTTCGCCTCTGGCTAAAGGATTGATCGCACCATGATTTTAATGTGTCGAGACATAGCATATCCAAAGCAAGTTGCTGAACATCCTCCAGCTAAAAGCTATGAGGCAACCTCCGCAACCTCGCCAAGTCAAATTATTTTTTTTTATTTTTACCCATATGGGGTACTTCCACTACCACAATTTGTATTACACTACCTTCACTGTTTTAGGTTGGAGAAAAATACTAACTGAACAAAATAATATTGATGTGATTATTGATTCATTTAATTTTGTTACCAAAAGGAATAAGTGTATTATATATGCTTTTGTAATCATGCCCAATCATATTCATGTCATTTATCAAACCAAAGAGCCATACACGGACGGTAAACTGAAACATTCGTTTCTAAGTCATACTGCAAAAAAATTACTTGATAATCTGGGTGAGAATAAGCAAGATTTTTTATCAAATAAATCGAATAAAAAATATCAAATCTGGAAATCACCTTTATTAAGTGTGGAACTGACAAGCCCTAAATTTGTAAATCAAAAAATGAATTACATACATGATAACCCCCGGCATGCGTGTCTGGTCACTGAGAATGGGGATTACAAATATTGTTCCTGGAAATCATATGAAAAAGGAGAATCTGAGTTTGATTTTTTGAAGCTTTGGTGAAAGTAAGTACATAGACAAAACTTGTAAGCCCTCAAGCTAAAAGGCCGCCTCGCCAAGTTGCCTTTCGCCTTCGGCTGCCTCTGGCTAGCCTGCGGCGAAGGATAGTAAGCAAAGTGCATCAAAGAACGTTCAAACCAGCTTAAAAAAAGTCCTCAAGCTAGAAGCTATGAGGTAACCTCGCCAGGAATAAAGCGAGGTTATGGTATACCGCAATGATTTAATATGTCGAGACAAAGGATATTCAAAGCGTGCTGCTGAAAACATTCTATATTGGTGTTTTTAGTTAATTTGTAGTATTGTTTTTTATTCTGTAACTTTGTTATATTCTATGTATATCTATAAAAACATCATCACTATTGAAGAAGGTAAGCGTAGTGGAAAGCCGTGCATCAGAGGTATGAGAATCACCGTTGAAGATGTGCTTCGATGGCTTGCTAGTGACATGGATTTTAATGCTATTATTAGAGATTATCCGGAGCTCACAAAAGAAGACCTTATTGCTGCTTTAGAATTTGCTGCAGATCGTGCAAATAAAGTGATGATTGCAGCATGAAAGTTTTGATAGATCAAAATATTTCATTTCGTATAATAAATCTAATCCACAAACTTATTTGATGGTGTGCACCATGTGAATCAACTTGGATGGAAAGATTTTAGTGATCATCAAATTTTCATGCGATCTCGTTCAGAAAGTTATGATGCAATTATTACTTTCGATGATGACTTCAAAAAATTAATTCTTGAATTTGGATTTCCACCTAAGATAATTCATCTAAAGATTGGAAATGCATCAAATGCAAATATTGTTAGATGTTTAGAAAACAAAAAACTTAGAATTTATGAGTTTTTAAATGATTCTAATTTAGATTACTTAGATATTCTTACTATTTGATCATAATTCACTATTTTCCCTTAGCCCAATGATTCCAACTTTGGAAAGAGCGAAACCCTTCATCTTCTAAAAAACAACTTTATGACTTCCTATTCATTGACATGATAATCTACAACTCGTTCATACGCATCCGAAAAGAAAAAGCCACCAAAGATCCCCACCAAAGCAGCATCGGCCACCAATAAAGCGAGGTTACCTTTCGCCTCTGGCTAAAGGATAGTTTGCGACAATGATTTAATAGGTCGAGACAAAACTTATTCAAACATCATTCATCATCTAAAAAACAACTTTATGACTTTCCATTCATTGAGATGGTAATCCACAACTCGTTCATACGCATCCGAAAAGAAAAAGCCACCAAAGATCCCCAGCAAAGCAGCTCCGGCCAATAAGGCAACTCCGGCCGCCCAACCTATACCTGGAATAAATAGTGCGATAATAACAAGGCCTATAAATATACCTGTCAATCCTCCAATGATTAATTCTCTCGCCCCGGCATCTGCACCCATAGCCGTGATATCATCCCCATCTACACCACAGTAATGCTGACAGCAGCTATGATCAGGGCCGCCTGGTCTACAACTGTTTGGACCTCCGCCATCATATCCAGGGGGTGTCGGACAAGAAATAAAGGTAACAGGCAATTCCTTAGCGCCTATCGTATGGCATAGCGACATTGTATGCCCCAATTCATGAAAAAATATTATAGAACTAAAACTTCCTATCATGGTCGTACGGGAAACCATAAATTTTTTACCAGGCCGATCGGCTCTACCATGTTCACTAAATGTAGATCCCATACTGGGAACATACAAAGCATATTTAAAATGATTAATACGTTGTGGCCATTGATTTTGATTCTTTATCCCTTGTAATTCTGTAAACTCAACTACCTCATCATAAGGCAAAATGGCCCCACCATGTAAATAGCCATCATCAATCCTGGGGGAAATAGCATGATAAAATAATTGAGATGCAACTTGTTGTTTGGCATCGTTAGGCATTTTTTCATCCGAATCTGTGGCGTCTACCTCAATAAATTCCTCCCTCCTGGTCGGCGAAGCCAATCCACCATATCCCTCAATAGAATTTTCCGTTGATGGTCTTAAGTGCGGAGCTTGATTAGAAATAAAAAACTCAGTAGAGTCCAATAACCCGTCCTTGTCAGCATCACCAGAACTATCTCTGGGTGAAGGGTCCATAAAAGTGGTCACCACACTTTTAAAGTGGAGTTTATAATGCCTATCATCCTGGTCATGATTGATTTCTTTAGTTTCGTTTCTGCCCCAATCCAATGTAGTCGAAAGCCAGGTATCATCAAAGGGCTTTTCCAATATAGTAAAATCAGCTTCTCGTATTTTTATTCTGGTTTTATATTCAGGATTGGTGGTGGATGCTCCTGATGTTCTGCTATCTACCACGATGAATGGTTCGACTTGAGTATCATCATCCATTTCCCAATAATTATCCAGGGATGAACTCAGAGGAAATCGCACATCTTCTGCTACGACATATACTTCATCGCTACCTATTTCGATCCAATCATCTTCGTCAAGACATTCCACTTTGGTAAGCAAAAGTAGATCCCTGATGTTTTTATTATCCAGCCATCCATCGTGATCCGTATCGTTACTATTCGGATCCAGCCCATTTTGTTGTTCGTATACATCTGGTAGCCCATCTTGATCTGCATCGGGTTGATTTGGATCAAAGGTTGGATCTTCATCATCCGGTATGCCATCACAGTCCGCGTCTGGTTTCTCATGATTTGTAGCTTTCGATGTCTCAGTAGTAGCAGGTTTTAATAAAATAATAATATCATCTGGTACGGTGCAAGGAGGAAAAGGTGGTGTCTCCGGCAAATTCCAGCCTTCATCTCCCAATGTAGTCCCCCAACTTCTGTGATCTCCATCCAACCATTTATTGATATCACCATTCTCATAGATAGGCGCTGAAGTCTGATCGTTGATCCATACTTTGATCTTGCCAAAATACCAACCTCCACCAAAAAAGCTATCCCCTGTCTTCTCTATCCTAATGACGCCAACAGCTCGAATAAATTCGATTGTAAATTCAGGATCACTGACAGATAAAGTAAATAAGTCAGTATTATTTCTTTCAAAATCATCATGATTAGAGTTATCCAAGTTAAAATCTTTTCCTCCAATCATAAAATGGACTGGGTCATCGGTTCCGGCAAATCTTTTGTCTCCTGTTTTTATTTCTACGAATATGGTATGCACGGGTTGACTTAGTGATTGCAGGCAAATACTTAATAATGCAAAGATTGTGAAGAATGATTTCATATTATTGAGGTTTGTCATTTTGAAAATACGATATCAAGTTAAAAGTTATTTTGAACTTATACATTGATGTAACAAAACCCAAAAATGTCAGGTCTAGATCTATTTTTTAAACAAAGTTGCCTGAAATCATCCTCAAAAAGGCAATGAGGCAGCGTGATCAACTTTACGCCTATGGTTGCTACTGGATAAAGGATGTTTAGCACAAAATATTCAAAGCTGTAACCGAAAGTCCTCAAACTTAAATCCATGAGGCAACCTCACTCGGGTTTAAGTGAGGTTAGCTTTAGTTTATTCAAAGCTGATAGCCCAAACTCGCATTTTTAGAATGGGACATCATCATCCGTATTCATTTTGCTGGGTCGAGTGATAAGACCGCTGAATGGTGATTGAGCTGGCGTGGGCATCTCCCCTCGGAGTCGGGTAAAATCAAAATCATCCATCTCTGTAAACTTGGCAAACTTATCTATGAATTTGAGCTGAATCGTTTCCAACGGACCATTTCGATGTTTGGCAATAATGATTTCTACTACTCCTTTTGGAAGATCTTCATTTCCTCCTTCTACCTCATAATAGTCTGGTCTATAGATGAACGTAACGATATCTGCATCCTGTTCAATCGCACCGGACTCTCGAAGGTCAGAAAGCATCGGCCTTTTTGCTCCTCCTCGAGTTTCTACCGCTCTACTTAGTTGGGACAGAGCTATGACCGGCACATTTAATTCTTTAGCCAATCCTTTTAATGCTCTGGATATCGATGATATTTCTTGCTCTCGTGATCCTCCGGATTTATTATCACTACGAGCGGTCATGAGTTGGAGATAATCCACGATGATCATCTTGATATCATGGTGCATTTTGAGTCGTCTACATTTTGCCCGAAGCTCAAAGATATTAATACCAGGAGTATCGTCTATATAAATCGGTACATCAGACATTCGCTCTATGCTTTTATGGAGACGGGCCCATTCTGTTTCATCCAGCCGGCCATTACGCATTTTAGTACCTTCTATCTCTGATTCTAATGATAATAATCTATTGACCAACTGTTGACTAGCCATCTCCAAAGAAAAAATTGCAATAGGCATGTTGTGATCGAAAGCGGCATTGCGAGCTAATGCCAACGTAAAACTGGTCTTACCCATACCAGGGCGCGCTGCTACTATGATCAAATCTGAAGATTGCCATCCTGATGTCACCCGATCCAAAGCAGTAAACCCTGAAGGTACGCCAGTCAAGCCATCCTCTTTTTGAGAAATAGCTTCAATACGTTTTTGAGCTTTAGCAGCCAAGGCACCCAAAGATTCATATCCCCGATTCATATTGCCTTGAGTGACATCATATAGGTTGCGCTCGGTCTCATCTAAAAGATCGAATACATCCATAGTTTCATCAAAAGCCCCGCTAATTGTTGAAGTTCCTATACGTATAAGTTCACGTTGTATAAACTTTTGAGCCACGATCCTGGCGTGATATTCGATGTTGGCTGCAGATCCTACTTTATTGGACAAATCGACCAGATAATGAATGCCTCCTGCTGTATCGAGTTCACCACTTTTCTTAAGCGTTTCGTGTACGGTGAGTAGGTCTATTGGTTGAGTTTTCTCAAATAGGCCCAACATGGAACGATAGATCAACTGATGCTGGGGCTTGTAATAACTTTCTGGTTTCAGTATGTTGATGACGACAGCTAGTGCATCTTTATCGATCATGATAGCGCCCAATACGGCTTCTTCCAACTGCACAGCTTGTGGCTGGACTTTGCCATAGGCCATGATATTGGCATCGTCATCTATTTTTTTAAAGGGACGACGGCCGGGAGCATTAATATTGACTATAGGGTTCTTTTCTTCCATGATCTAGGTACAAACATAATCTTAAAAAATATATATAACTGAATTTTAATATAAGGTTCGAACCAAATGTAGTGAGGTGGTTTCAATTATTTATTTTCAAAGTTTTTCAGCTTTATTTAGGTTGTTGAATCCTTGGTGGATAATTTGTTAATAAGTAGGAGAGTAAAAATTATAATCTTATTATTCAGGCAGTTGAAGCAGGAAGCACTTAGATTTCAATGCTTAAATTTTGTGTATAACTTAATTATTCGTGGTCACGATATTCTTTATAAAAGAAGAAAACACAACTTATTATTTAAGTCATCAAAAACCGCTCCATACTCAGAAAATAGGTTAAATTCATGGCTAGACTCATCAATACATATTATTATGCCTTCACGAAGAAAATTTTTATATCAATCCATGATTACCGCAGCTGGAGTGAACACGCTGCTCTGGATTCAATGCAAAGAAAAAGAGCAATTGGTAACTCCGGTAAGCTCTGATCTCGATTTACAGGAAATCACGATAGACAAATTGCAATCTATGTTTACATCAGGTACATTGACCAGTGTAAAAGCTACTCAATACTATCTTGACCGTATAGCAGCCATAGACAAATCCGGCCCATCATTGAACTCAATCATTGAACTCAATCCTGATGCCATCGATATAGCCAAAGCAATGGATGCCGAACGAGCTTCTGGCAAAACCCGTGGACCACTTCATGGTATTCCTATACTCATCAAAGACAATATCAATACTGGTGATAAGATGATGACTACTGCCGGCGCTTTAGCGATGGTCGGCAATATAGCTAAACAAGATGCATTCATTGTAGATCTATTACGTAAAAGCGGAGCCGTATTATTAGGTAAAACCAATCTCAGCGAATGGGCCAATTTCAGAAGCACAAGAAGTAGCAGTGGGTGGAGTAGTCGTGGTGGTCAGACTAGAAATCCATATGTACTGGATCATAGCCCATGTGGATCAAGTTCTGGATCGGGCAGTGCTGTTGCAGCCAATCTTTGTGCGATAGCTATCGGTACAGAGACTGATGGATCTATAGCTTGTCCAGCTAGTATCAATAGTGTAGTGGGACTAAAACCTACTGTCGGGCTTTGGAGTAGAAGTGGCATCATCCCTATCTCGCATACCCAAGATACGGCCGGACCCATGACTCGAACGGTAAAAGATGCTGCAATATTATTGACTGCCTTATCTGGACAAGATGTCAATGATCCGAAGACCACTCGTAGATCGGCATCGATGGCTGCAATTGACTATGTTAAAAATCTAAATACTGCCAACTTACAGGGCAAACGATTAGGAGTAGATTCTAAACTTTTAAAACGGCACGAAGCTATTGATACGATATTAGCTGACACGTTAGACCTTCTGAAATCTAAGGGCGCTACTGTCGTTGAAGTCGATTTTATGGGCCCCAATAGTAAAATCAATGATCCCGAATTTCTGGTACTTAAATATGAATTCAAAGCAGGAGTAAATAAATACCTGGCCTCGGCCGACGGCCCGATGAAGACTTTGGATGATATCATTCGGTTCAATAAAGAGAATAAGGAAAAGGCCATGCCCTATTTTCAACAAGAACTATTGGAACAATGTGCCATCTTGGGTGATCTGAGCACAAAAGAATATGTAGAAGCATTAAAAAACTCTCATATCAAAGCACAAACGGAAATCGATCTTCTTTTGAAAAAAAACAATTTGAATGCATTGATCGGACCTGCCACAGGCGCGAGTTGGTGTATCGATAAAGTCAATGGAGATCATTTTACAGGATATGGCGCCTATGGCATTGCAGCGGTAGCTGGATATCCGAGCATTACAGTGCCAATGGGATTTGTACATGAGCTTCCGGTAGGATTGAGCTTTATCGGTACTGCTTTTGATGAAGAAAATCTTATTGGATTGGCTTATGCTTTTGAGCAGGCAACGATGGTGCGGAAAGGGCCGAAGTTTATTGCATCGATTTGAAGCTCATCCTATTTCTACTCCGAAAGCACATTGACCGAAGGTCGTTGGACTTATTGCTATAAAAGATCTTTGTTGCTTTAGGCTTAAAATTTTTACTATTTTCATTCCTTAATTAATTGATATGAAAACTATATTAAAACTAACGTTCACTTTTTTAACATTATTAAACGTTCAGCGCTCCATCGCCCAACCCATGGAGCGACTTATCAAGGTCCACGTATCTCCTGACCATCAGGATTGGACTTATAGACCTGGAGAAAAAGTAAACTACACCGTCACCGTCACCCGCAATGAGGAGCTCGTACCCAACTGTGTCATCAAATATGAAATCGGACCTGAAAAAATGACACCCCTCATAAAGGACTCCATGCTGTTGACTGTAGGATCTGCTAAACTGGATGGAGGGACACTAAATAGTGAGGGCTTCTCAAGATGTATAGTGACTACGACTATTGATGGTAAGGTATACCGGGGACTTGCCACTGCAGGATTTGACCCGGCTAATCTCAAACCCATAGTTGAATACCCTAAAAATTTTAATTCATATTGGGACTCCGCCAAAATAGCTCTGGCAAAAGTCCCTATCGATGCCAGGATGACTTTATTGCCTGAGCGGTGTACAGAAAAATCAAATGTCTATCATGTCAATCTTCAAAATTACAGAGATGGTGGTACCGTGAGAATGTATGGTATACTCTCAATGCCTAAAAAAGAAGGAAGATATCCGGCACTATTGAGAGTGCCAGGAGCAGGTGTGAGGCCTTATAATGGCGATGTTGCAATGGCCGATCGTGGTATCATTACTTTTGAAATAGGAATTCATGGTGTACCAGTCAATATGGATGCCCAAGTATATCAGAATTTGGGATCTGGCCCATTGGCAGGGTACTGGACTTATAATCTGGATGACAAAGACAAGTATTATTACAAAAGAGTGTATCTGGGTTGTGTGCGCGCCAATGATTTCATCTTTAGTTTATCTCAGTTTGATGGTAAAAATGTAGCGGTCACCGGTGGAAGCCAGGGAGGTGCTTTGTCCATTGTGACTGCAGGCCTGGACTCCAGAGTAAAATACCTTGGTGCATTTTATCCAGCCATGTCAGATATGGCTGGCTATACTCAAAACAGAGCCGGAGGCTGGCCACATATTTTTGATAAAAACAATCCCGGTAATTTAATTGAATCTAAAATTAAAACAGCATCCTATTATGATGTCGTCAATTTTGCCCGTCAAATAAAAGTGCCTGGTGCATACTCCTGGGGTTATAATGATGAAACTTGTCCGCCGACATCTATGCATCCCGCTTACAATGTGATCTCGGCTCCAAAAGAATTATGGTTGTATCAAGAAACCGGTCATTGGACTTATCCTGAACAGATAGAACGGATGAATGATTGGTTATTCAGGATGTTGACGAAGTAGGAAGATATAATTATTGCGCATCGAAATTTGTTTCGAATTCTTGATAACCATTCGTACTTGTTTTTTCCTCACATAGATGTCGCCATTGTAATTCTTAAAAATAAACTCAGCACCACCTCCATTAAAATCACCTTTCTTTCATTCATTCACAGTGACTTTATAGAATCCACCTTTGGATTCTTCCTTTTTTACTGGACCAGAACTTTTTATGTCTACATCAAAGCCTGTATATATATCTCCCTGGTCAGCTTTAAATTTCATGGTTGCTTTTATGGAGGAAGGGAATGTATCATCTCTTTTATATTGAAGATCTCCTTTCCCAGCATTTCATCAAAGTCAACTCTTTCACAGTAATGTAAAGTTAATTAACTAGAGATCAGAGTAAAGGTTACACCCTTTCAGGTTATATATAATAGCCTAGGGTTTGGCTTTTTGAACTGCTTTGGTAGCTAAATTGATGTCCAACAAGACTTGTTCTCGCAGCAGCGCCCACGAAAACATAGGATAAGTGGCTTTGTATCGCCCAATTGCTACATGGGGTGTCGGCTTATAACGATGCTTGGTAAGGTTGATCACCTGATCCCAGTGCACCAGACCCTGTTGTAAATTTCGAATAGCGCTTTGTTTGGATTTTAAGTCACCGGTTAGGTAAAAAATTTCTAAGTCTACCCCTGCCCTTAATTTGTCAGCTAAGTACAAACCTAGGTAGGACCAGGTAGCTGCATCATACCATTCTGAACGTAGTGTTGTTTTATTCGTCGCATTTTTTTTCATCCAGGAGGTATATAAATTCAGGGCTTGCTTGCTGTCACGCTCGGATTGATCTGCCAGCTGTAAAGGAGTGATTTTCTCTTTAGTTGGTTTTTCTTTATGAATCAATAGCGTTACATAGTCCTGAATTGAAATTAAAGCAGGATCCAAAGTCTCATGCCTGATCCATTCATCTATAGAAATAAATGCGGATGAACGATCGAAAAAACCAGTCGTATTAGATGGCTCCGGAGCTAAAAACCCCTCACTATATAATGTATAGTCCCAGGTCGATCTAAAAAAAGAAGCTAAACGCAAAGGCATCGAGCTGCTTAATGATATAGCTTTAAATAAAGCCTCTCCAGATTCCTTACCGTACTTTTGGTCAAATAGTGCTTCGAAATATGAATTCGGTGTCGTTGGGTCATACAGCAACCTTCCCCACAAGGCATAAAATAACCATTGTTTTTCAAAAGCATAAGTCCAGGTTCTCTCCACTAAGTGAACAGAACTATAATCTACTGCCGGAGTATATCCTTCAGATCCTATAAAATACCCATTGACATAGTCTTGAGTATTGATTTTGATGTGTTGGCGAATAAAATCAGGCTGCCCCCAGCGAAGAATAAAAAAGTCTTCATTACGGATCATCCACTGGATGGCATAGTTGGATGGCTTGGGTGACCAGAATCGTTCATCGAGTTTACCGGAATGATAATCATGGGTGATAGCTAGAGTGGGCGTGGAATGACCATGCGACCAATTGAATTTGATTTCTACCAAGG
>JAYSTG010000526.1:0-8144 GCA_043719965.1 Saprospiraceae bacterium
GCAGGGTAATTTGGATTTCGATGGTATTTAAAAATATGCTATGAATTTACACCAAAAGTCCTCTCTCTGAACGGAATTAAAAACGTTTCCTTAACTTAATATCGGAGATATGGGAGATACACACTATAATGGTGTAGATGGCGATGATAGAGATCATCAAATGACCTACAAAGAGACAATAGAATACTTATTAGCAAATACAAGTTTTAGTAAGGCAAAAGAATTTGACTTTACTGAAGATGCTGGAGAAGAATATTTGGTTCTTCGCTGTTTATAGTGGGCTATTCGGCTACAATAAAATGTAATAATTGATTTTGTCTTACTTTTTTTTCCGCAATCATTTAAATGTTTCTTTTTGATTTATAACCGCCAGACCCGAAATCGTCGGGCTGGCTTCGTTGATTCTCAGTTACAGATCCCGAATTACTGGGACGGCTATACCGCTCTATATTTTTTTCTATGCAATGGTAGAGCTCCTTCGAATCGCCTAGTCTAAATCAAAAATAAGCCATTTTCAATTCAAAAGTAGGTTTTTAGAGATAGCCTTAAGTATGATGCTGAAAAAGTCATGCAATTGATAGGCCAGTGTCTGATCCTCGAAATCTACGATATGATGAAACATAAAAGCCCTTGAATGAAAAAAGGTATACAGACCATCTAAAACATCTGCCGGAGAAACCTTTTGGAAAGTAGTATGGAAATTCTATCCCTTGCAGCTTTTAATGTAGTCAATCGATTTTTAAAACAAGTTAAACGCCCAACGATTCATCACCTCGGGCCATATTTCAACTCTACAGATCCATATTCTATGGCTCCTAAATCAGGATTTTTACCGGTATACCCATCATTGACATTGGGCAAGATACATCCTGCATCGATGGCTAGGGATTTAGCTTTTAATCTAAAATCATTCCCGACTATGGGATAGATATGCCCTTTACGATTAGGATTAGGTAGGATCAATTGCTCAAAAGGTAATTCACTCAATTCAATGCCGTGAGATTCAAATCCGGTCTTTAAACTAAATTCTTTAAGTGATCTGGATTCGGACCAGAAGATCTCTTTTTCGTCAGCATGATTGATGGAATCATGCGTTGGCATTTTAATTCGAAAATTTATTCGATCGTTATTTTTCTTTCGATAACCATTGTAATCAAATGATGAGTACGTAGTAAAGGTAATGGCGCTCAACGAGGGTCTGGCATCATCTGGTCCTATAAAAAGATTATTTCTAAAATGCCCGTTGGAAAAATTGGTTATGGCTGCTTCAGCTATAAATGTATTCTGATAAGTCAAGATACCTGCAGGCCGGACCGTATATTTCAAAGCCGTGCCTGGGACATTGTAACAAATGTTTCGAATAAAATATACCGGCCCACCAAACATCGGTTGAGCGCTCAATGCAGCATGGTAGGCATTGAAACCCCTGTTTTCAAATATCCGGATATTATGTACTCCGCCATCGGATTCTATAAAATCATCGGCCATATTAAATATGTCATTGCGATAAAAATCAATAGATACACACTCTTTACCCGCTGATGGTTGCCCATGGGTGTCGATACAAACCCCATCATGAAAAAACGAAATCGAATTATGACAGACGACATGACTTTGACCATATACTTTGATTGCATAATAGGAAGTCAATGGCGCAGGATCTTGCAATCCATACCATCCTACTAAGGTATCCGGATCATGCCGCCCGATCAAGGTATTATCGGCGATGTAGAAATCTTTGGAGTCCTCACTGTACGTGACTACCCCTATGCCGACATCGATCATTTTGCAATTTTTTACGGTCAAACCTTTGGAGCCCATGACATGTTTGAGGCCGGCATAAAAAGCGATATCTGTATTTCTAATAGTAAGTCCTTCAAAATAATGATAATCACCCGCCATGACATCAAAGAGCCGATAGGATCCATCCCCATCAAATATTACTTCACCATCACCGGCAGCTTTAATGACGATGGGCTTTTCTGGTGTACCTTTTTGTGTAAAAACATAAGCCCCATGAAAGTCAAGAGCAAGTGCATCCGCATATTTTAGTCGATTACCTTTATATACACCGGTATGCACTAAAATGATATCCCCCGGTTGCACCCGAGCTTCCGGTACATTCCACCAATCTCCCGTATTACCTTCTCCATAATAGGCCGCATTCAAGCCAATAAACGAAGGACTGATTTTCTTGCCCATGTATCCAAGAGGATAAACATGATATGTTTGACCCAAGGCATAGGGTTTAGGCTCACCTTTGGTTTTTATACTTACGAGTTGTATCGAATCTCCTTCGATTCCATCTGGGTCTGAGAGCGTAAATTTACAATCATAAATAGTCTCAGGCTCTAGATTCAATATACTGCCTGCAAACATCGAAGGGGTAGTATAGACCCAGCGTTGATCATGACCATATATTTTTTCATCTCCAATCCGCAGTAATGGCAAAGCGGACTTCCAGGCTGGGTTTCCTTTTTTCCTGTATTGCCCCTTGACTTGAGCATTTCTGTTTTTATCACCCGAGATTTTCCATTCGAATCCTGCACAGAGTAGAGTCGGGGGCTCCACTATTAATTTTTCGGTCTTGGTTTTATTGGTGTGGCTGGCTAAGTCTTTGATTGTCTGAAATGCCATCCAGGATACATTGATCATAATGATTGCCACTCCTACCAAGATTATAAATACTTGCTTCATTTAGATCCAATTTAGTATAAAAATATTTAATTGGAGATTATTTTATGAAGGAGCAGGTATTCCTGATTAGATAAGTTTATAGACGAGAAGTCGTAGGATTGGTTAACAAAATACATTGACCACAGTGTCCAACCCTTATTCTATACGAGTAGATATCCATCGTGTCAAAATATTTGGGACAGGCATCTTCAAAACGACCTAAATCTATTCCTATATTACCAATCCTATGAAAATCAATACCAAAAACACTCTTGATGAATTGAATACATGAATATTTCCTTAGCTTTATATGTGATATATACTCCATAGTGGCGTATATGGAAATGTTATGCCGCATGTTAAAAACTGCATTTTGACAAGTTTGATAGATTTTAAAAATGATATAGTTTTGGACTTTTTTTATTAATAACTGGACAGATAAATATTTTTGAAAATGGGATTTGTACCAATAACGACAGATAAGTATGTAGAAATGCATTTGAAGAATAATCCGTCTGAGAAAGAAGCGGATATAAGGAAACGCTTGAAATCTTCATTAGATGATTATAAAAATGGAATCAAATGTTCTTGTGGAAATGACATCTGGGTAATTGGATCGGCATCCGTTGGGAACAGTTGCTTCACTTGCATTACAGGCGTGAGTTATCCGACAGATGATTACGAAATAGTTTCCGCAATAAAAAAAAGAGAAAATAAAAGTGGTCGTAGACACATAGATGACATTGACCCTACCAAAATTGGTGGTTTTTTCGATGATGACGGATACGAGATTAATTCAGACTTGATAAAAAAGCCGTCTTTGTGTTTAATCTGCAAAAATGACGACAATCCAGACGAGGAAATGTTCTGCAATATGACACGATACGACCAAAAAGATGATATTGAATTTAAGTGTTTCGCTTTCACAAAAAGTAAATGAACGACAAAACAGGACGGCATAACATCAGCTACCTGCAAATTCGGCAGCAAATTGAAAATATAAATATTTCCTCATTGTACACTTTCGTTTTTTCCCAACTCAAATCCTGACAAAAAATAATTGAAAGAGAGCAATCGCCATCGTTTTGTTCCCTTAGAGATAGCCTTAATGCAATAAAGAATTTTAATCCTTTTTAAACTTGCATCAATTAGCTCTTTTAAAATTTTCATATAAATCTCCTCTAACGTATTGATGTAAAGACAGCCCACACCCGTCTTGTGCTTGCCTAGTTTTTTAAGAGCATCGACATATGAATTAAATATTCATGCTAAGGTATAAGGACAGGTTTGCTTTACGGGGAGAGAATCCGATCTTGAACCAATCCACTTCTCTGCCACTAATCGGGCTCTTGTATCTTGTATTACTGAATCCAATGATGGAGCTGCCCCACATTTTGGGATCTTCCCCTGTTGCTTTTTTCATCATTTCCAAAATCGTAAAACTGTCTTTGCGTTTTTGTTCATCCAAAACAGCATTGATAAATTCTTCAACTCTTGCAGCAGTGGGTTTTGTTTTGATTTCAACCAGTTTTGATTTTTTTGGAGTCATTTGATTTTTTTTGTTTGATTGGTACTATTCGTTGGATATCCAAATTTAGCAAATATTTATTTTCTTGATTACTTCTTGTTGACAACTTAAAGGTTAGAATAAAAGTTGAAATGTTTTAAAAGGTGGAATTATATTAAGGTGCGGTACAAATCTTCGCCTAATTTTTTGAGTATTGGCAGAGCTCTTTATTTTCGTTTCAGCTTTTCTTCAAGTTTTGGCAATTCCTTATTATATTGTTCAACATCCCATTTTATTTGCCAATGATTTACAAATTCACTTCAAGTCCAAAGCCCATCTTTAAACCTTTGATAAAATAAGCAGTCTAAAAGTTCAATCCTGTCGTTCTATGAATAAAAATTTGCTTTATTTTTTATTTTAAGCTTGATCACATTACATTGTACAAAATCGTATGATCCAGACCAGGATCATACATACCGATTTCTAAAGACCATAGTAGTTGATGGCTTAAACCGAACTAATACACTTAACCTAACTCCAAATTATGATAATGCTGACATTTTTCTTTGGTGATAGCCATGCATGGGGGCGGTGAAGCTGCAACGCAATTTGAATCAAGCTGTCTTCTCACAGCTAAAGCCAATGCTGCAGGGTTCATAGTCGTGTATCCCGATGGAGTCCAATCCAATGGACTATTGGGCGCTTGGACCTGTAATGCGGGGATTTGTTGTGATTATGCCGTAGAACAAAACATTGATGATGTTCATTTTATTGAAGTATTATTAGATTCGCTACTCTCAAATTTCAAGGTAAACCCTAAAAAAGTGTACGCTACAGGGCATTCGAATGGAGGATGATGGCTTACCGTCTAGCATGCGAAATACCACACAGAATTGCCGCCATTGCCCCCAACAGTTGCACTAATGTCACGAACTATTGTAATCCTGCACGACATGTTCCTGTTTTGCATATGCATTCGATCCTGGATGAAAACATACCTTATCTGGGTGGTCGTGGAGGAGGTATCGGCACTTCACGCTTAAGTCTAAAACCGGTAGAAATTACACTCAAGAACTGGGCAGCATCTGCACAATGTAAGTCCAATGCAATAGTCTCAGTAGACCATCCTCTCTATACATTAACCGCTTGGAGTGATTGTGATAATAATTTTTCAGCTAGATTTTATTTGACCAAAGATGGAGGACATGCCTGGCCGGGAGCACTTCCTGGCAGCTTAATCGGTGATACTCCTTCGAAAGCTTTTATCGCAAATGATTTGATCTGGGAGTTTTTTAAAGTGTATCGGTTGAATTAAAACCAGAACGGAGCGACAAATGCAACAAATTTTATTAAATAAAATTTAGGTTAGTTCTACTATCTATATAGCATTAAAAAACACCCAATTTTAATAAGATTAATCTATCATTCTTTCAATGTCCGTTTAAAAATGTCCGTCCAGGTATCAAAACTTGGCTTAGGCTGCAACTTGATATCTACTAAACCTAAATGAGCAAAATTATTGATATTAGGGTCTACAAAAGATGGTACACTGCTTAGATCGATGTCCGTAAAAGTCAATTGAAATACAGCGGTAGCTTGAGCCTTATCTAATAACAGGCTTTGATACTGGATATAATTCTGTTGTGTCTTTAAGTTACTGGTGATAGTTTTTTGATTTGGCCCGGTAAAGCTTTTGGATGGCCAGCCCCCTTCAGTAACAAACACAGGGATTGACTTGCCTTCAATCAGTCTGGAATAATAATCTAGTGGAATATCTTCAGGTTTAGAAAAATCAAAATAAGGATAAGCTGATAATCCCAATTCCTGCATAAAAGGGAAATCGATAAAATCCTGCGCGATACCTACATATGTCCCATTCCCTAGCAATCGGCCCCAAGCAAAGTCCACTTGAGCGCTTACACTCAACTTCACGGTATTGTTTACTTTACGTATGTCAGCAGCCGCATCGTTTGCCGCTTTTTTTACCCCATTATAAATAACAGAAGATGATGCAGCTCGGATTAAATTAGTTTCCAATGCCAATCCAAGATGTTCGGGCCTAAGAATACTATCCATGACTACGACAAATCTTCGATAAAGATTTTGTACCTCCGGTTGAGCAATACTTTTATTTAGCGCTACCAATTCACGAGCATCACTCGCTCGGTTCAGCCCATTTTGAAGATCAATATAAACCCATAGTTTTAAATTTTTACTTCGATAAAAATCGACCAGGCCTTTATAATGATTGATCACATAGTTTACGATAGGTTTGCCTGCATAGATACTATCCCATGGCACTTCGGTGGTGATTATAGTCGCGTCTGATTTAGGTGTCCAGATTTGCAGTGATTGAAGAAATAGATTGATATCATCAAATCGTGGCGCAGAGTTTTGAAACCCCATTCGATAAGTGCGAGTCACAGATGGAGGTATCGGATCTTCCTTTTTACAAGAAATCAATAGAATAGATAAGGTAACTAAAGCAATAGTTATACGGTTTTTCATATCGGCAGGTATTTAATCGATCTAATGGAGGTACAGAAGGGTTCTATAGGATACTTCTAATTCAAACGAAAGAATTGCGAAAAATGTTACATCCTACGAATTTGCTATTGGAAAAGTATGCAACTAGACGCTGTTTACTTCAATATCATCACACCATAAGAACTTGGGATATGAAAGTTAGGGGTTTCACTTTCAGGCTTTACCCAGCTGATCCATTTAAACTCGGCCTTGTCCCCTTCTAATTGGACACATTCTCCTCGATATAACCCTATATCGAGTTTGTTCTTTTTCATCATGCCAAGGTCTTTGAGTGATTTTTTACTCACCGCAAACTCCAGGGTATACCCATGCGCATTGATTTCAGCTTTCACGACCAAATGTCCCGAGGGCCAGGTCCATTCCGGGTTGAACTGTCGGTGATAATGAGCTTGATAATCATAGATACGGCCTAAGGGATCCAACTCCAAACCATAGTAGGGATTCATTTTATGGTTTTTACGAAAAAAGATCTCTACTCGATCAGAAGATAAGATTTCTCTTTTAGCATTACTGGATTGATAGAATAAAATATGCTTATCGTCCCGCACAGTATACAAGCCATAGATATAATCTCGGTCGTGTAAAGCTTGAAAAGTCATTGGAGGTGGGGATCCCTCATTCCAAGGATAACTAAAATCGGATAGAACGGTAGCTTGAGCCCAAAGCGGATGATCGCCTTTGCCGTTTATAGATAACACATTGAAGGGTATAGGGTTGGCTTCGTAAGTTTTTATCATTTGAGCAAATGAAGAATGATTTGATAGGGTAATCAAAAATATAAAGATAAAATAAGTGGTTATTCGCTTCAAATCCTGATATGTGATCTAGTAATATACTCTGATTCCGTTCGTCTTGATTGTATAGTTGAATGTCATAGGTTATTTCGCCATGGCCTGTTGCAATATTTCCTTAATCCTTTTCGCGACAGTACGTTCCTCACCAGGTATCATCATCCAGGTGGTAATGCCTAGCGTCGAGGAATCGCCAACAGTTTCTATGGATGGGTGGCCGTTTCTTAGAGCCTGTCTCAATTCATCTATTGTATACTTTAGTTTAGTCTGATCGATCTTTATATTTAGAGAAGGGATATGATTTGCAATCAATGGAACATGTTTTTCACCCATCACCCCCGGTACTGAGGTAGCAGCATCATAGATCATATTGACTTGGCTTTCCCATAATTTCCAGTCCTTTTGATGATCTCGGCTCAAGTATACTTCGATGGCAATCAACATGCCAAGGATCTCTTCTTTATTAACTTTCATGCCTCGACCGACAGTATTACCATTAGGTGGAGCGTTTTTACGAGCAGCTTGTATCCAATGTTTTTTGCCTAATAACAATCCCGCACTTTGAGGGCCTCTCAATCCTTTGCCACCTGAAAAACAGACCAGGTCAAAACCCATTTTAGTAT
>JAYSTG010000527.1:0-3011 GCA_043719965.1 Saprospiraceae bacterium
GATCAATCTCAGATCATCGGTCACGAACATTAATTCACATTATCACAAGCACCATAAAACATGTCCACGAAAAATCTGGAAGACCTTCCGATCTATTGGAAA
Organism: Saprospiraceae bacterium; assembly: GCA_043719965.1. Classification (GTDB taxonomy): domain Bacteria; phylum Bacteroidota; class Bacteroidia; order Chitinophagales; family Saprospiraceae; genus JADJLQ01. Next base: position 103 of record JAYSTG010000527.1, read on the forward strand.
GACCATGAAGATATCGCCATGAAACTTTATGAGCGGTTTGGCGAGGAGTTTGATGAAAGCAAAATCTATAGAATTCGATTCACTGCTTTGATAGAATGGGTCTTAGAAGTTCCCTATTTTGCAGGTACTCGTGAGCAATGTACTGAGGCCCATCTTGAGCAAATTCAAGCCAAGTGGGTTTATGAATGGCGAGATAATAACCGATAACTATTCATATTTTGGATAATAGGATGCACGTACTTTCAGATTTAAAACAAATCAAGGCGCTGGGATTTGATGTTGACGGGGTGATGACCAATGGATCATTGATACTTACTGACGATGGCAAATCTCTTCGCACATTTCATATCCGCGATGGCTATGCAATTCGTAAAGCGTTAGATGAGGGACTCAAAATTGTCGTCATATCAGGCGGCAAATCAGAAGGCGTCATCCTTAGACTTCATGACTTGGGTGTATCTGATATCTATATGGGTGTCCCTCATAAACTCACGGTACTTAGAGATTGGTTGAACAAAAATAATATAGATAAGTCTGAGTTTGCTTATATGGGCGATGATATATTGGACATAGACTGCTTGAAACATGCGCATATCAAAGCTTGCCCGTCTGATGCAGTATCGGAAATTAAAACCCTGGCAAATTATATCTCTCAAAAAAAGGGTGGCGATGGTTGCGTGCGAGAATTGATAGAACAAGTCCTCAAAGCCCAAAATCGTTGGTAAATTAGTGATATGAATATCAACGTAGGCCATTTCTTCAAATTAATTCGATGGCCTAATCTTTTAATGACCGCGGTAGCTATTAGTCTTCACTGGCATTTTCTGTTGAATCTGCAATTGAAGTCTGCCCATGTACTGCCTAATTTTGATTGGGTTGGTATTCTATTATTATCTTTTGATTTTACATTAGTGATGGGAGCAGGATATGTTATCAATGACATCTATGACCAAAAGATTGATAAGATCAATAAGGGCTCTAAACAAATTTTAGGACAATATATCAGTAGCAGTCACGCAAAACTTATCTATGTTTTATTGAATACCATTGCAATATTGATATCCTTGTATATTGGATTCCAATATGCAGTCTTGCGATACTGTTATTGGTTACCATTTGGAATTATAAGCCTTTATATATACTCCGCATATTTAAAAAAAGCACCTTTTGTTGGTAATTTACTTATTGCCGTACTTTGTGGAGCGGTTTTGTGGTTGCCTTATTTGCTTGAAATCCCCGTCTTGATTTCAGTGAACCCAGTATTAAAAAATCAAGTGTTTTATCAGTTTTTAGGGTGCGGTCTTGTAGCAAGCTTATTGTCTTTAGCCAGGGAGATCACAAAAGATCAGGCAGACCTCCGTGGAGATCAAGCCCAAGGTGCAAGGACATTACCCATTGTATTGGGTGCCCCAACTACAAATCGAATTATTTTGATTTGTAATGTTTTAGTTGTGTTAGTATTAGGTATCATTATAGCAAAACAATGGATTAAGAACTTGAGTTTGAGTATGATCTTCATTAGCGTAGTGGTTCCATTGATTTATATTTCGTATGTCCTGATAAGGAAAAATGAGCCTCAACAATATCATCAAATAAGTGATTGGTACAAAGTCATCATGATACTGGGCATGATTTTATTACCAATAAGTTTGAGCACAAATAATATTTAACCATTTTTTATTCTATGCATTGGATGCAATCTCAAAAGCTAGTTCTGGCTTCTCAATCTCCCCGAAGAAAAGAGCTGTTATCTCAGGCAGGATTTCGGTTTGAAATCCTTATCGCTGACATAGACGAGGATGACTTTCCTGACGATTTGGCGATAAAAGCATTACCAGCATATTTAGCTCATGCCAAAGCTTCAAAAATATGTGAAACTTTGACCGATTCTTCCACGCTCGTGTTAGCCGCTGATAGTCTTGTATTTTTGAATGATGTCATTTACTCGAAACCAAGAGATCGCGACGATGCCCTTCGGATTTTAGATGAACTTTCAGATCAGACCCATACCGTCATCACTGGAGTTTGTTTGAAAAATAGACTTCATGTGGACATTGTTTCTGTTCATACTGAAGTATGTTTCGATCGTTTGAGCAAAGCTGAGATTGAATTTTATATAGATACTTACTTGCCTTATGATAAAGCAGGAGCTTATGGAATTCAAGACTGGATAGGTTTATGTAAGGTCAAAAGCATCAAAGGCTCTTATAGTAATATTATGGGCCTCCCAATGGAAACAGTATATACCCTTTTAAAGCATAGAATGGAGGGCTAAATATGATGATCGTATTGAATCACGGAATAAGCGAAGAGATAACTGCTTTACAGGCTTTGACTACGACCTCGAATTCAGTATAGTGAAGCAGGTCTTTTGAAACCAAAAGGAGTGATTGTTTACCTTGATCCAAAGACTGATTGGCGCTAGGACAGTAGTTTACATATGCAAATACTGCTATACTTAAAAATAAGCTTAAAATGAAAGCAGCTTTGGGAGATTGCAATTTCATGTTGTAAATATACGGATTTTTCGCTTTAATCGCAATATGTGAATTGATATGTGAATTGTCAATTTCCAGAGAATGAATTAATGAACTTTCCATTATCCAATGCGTAGGTCCTATTACATAAGCTTGCTACTAAATCAACCTGATGTGTAATCAATAAAATAGCCATCCCCGTCAACTCCTGATGACGAATCAGCATATTTATAATTTCGATTTGCAACGTATAGTCTAAGGCATTCAAAGACTCATCCAAAATTAGAAGTTCAGGATTACAAACAAGAGCTCTTATCAGTGCTAATCGTTGTCTCATTCCTCCTGAAAGTTCTGAAGGGTATTTTTTTAATATATCTTCCTCTAAATCAGCTAACTGTAACGATTTAGAGACAGAAGTAGTACCGCCGCCGA
>JAYSTG010000528.1:0-3006 GCA_043719965.1 Saprospiraceae bacterium
CTTCGGATTAGCTCAAACTATGCAATCCTCGGCAGAGAAAAAACTATTCCAGCATTATGCAGATGCATTATTAGATGCAGCCCACTCGGGTAAATATAATCAAGCCATTATGGACTTTGGTGCGATGTGTTGTTTACCAAAATCTCCAAGCTGCACCATATGCCCACTCAATAAATTATGTTATGCATGGCAGCATAAATCGGTGGAGGCCTTCCCCACTGCTAAAAAGTCGATGACGAAGCAAACTCGATTTTTTCATTATTTTATCTTTTATAGCAATGATCAGGTCTATATTCAACAGAGATCCCGAGGTGATGTATGGGCTGATTTGTATGAATTCCCATTAATAGAAACCCTTAGTTCAGCATTCCCTCATGCATCAAACATCAAAATGATTACATCACATCAGCTTAACCCAAAGGTTGCTGATATCGAGTATGTACAGATACTGTCACATCAAGTCATAAATGCATATTTTTATTGCTATGGTGCAAAAATCAATAAAAATAAATGTGTAAGTATACCCCTGTATCATTTACCTAAATATCCAATGCCAGGAGTAATTAGCCACAATAGAGTCAAGATTTTAAAGTTATTAAATCATCTTAGCTATTCAAGTTAATGGATTCTCCTGCTTAGAATCAATTTATGTATTTTTTGCTTAGTTTAGTCGCTCAATTCAAAAATTATTACATCTATGAAATTGCGAAGTAGAGGTTGGTTTGGTAAGAAAGGAAAAGACGGATTCATCTATCGTGCTTGGATGAAAAATCAAGGCATTCCTCCAGAACAATTAGGAGGCAAACCCGTCATCGGTATTTGTAACACCTGGTCTGAACTGACTCCGTGTAATGCACATTTTCGAGAATTAGCCGAGTCGATTAAAAACGGTATTATTCAGGCTGGTGGATACCCTGTAGAATTTCCGGTGATGTCGCTTGGTGAGACGCTAATCAAACCAACGGCTATGCTCTATCGAAATCTCGTAAGCATGGATGTGGAAGAATCTATCCGCGCTAATCCGATGGATGGAGTAGTACTCATGTGTGGTTGTGATAAAACCACTCCTTCCTTGGTGATGGGTGCCTGTAGTGTCGATATACCCAGTTTAGTAGTTTCAGGTGGCCCCATGTTAGCAGGTAAGTTCAAAGGAAAAAATATAGGTACTTCCGATGTATGGCGCATGAGTGAGGCTCACAAACTTGGAAATATAAGTGATGAGGAAATGGAGGAGGCAGAAGGTGCTATGTGTCGTAGTCGAGGACATTGTGCAGTCATGGGTACGGCTTCTACTATGGCCTGCATGGTAGAATCTCTAGGCATTGCATTGCCTGGTAATGCATCCATCCCTGCAGCAGATTCTCGTCGAAAAGTGCATGCGCATAAAAGTGGTGTTCGCATCGTAGAAATGGTACTTCAAGATCAGCGCATGTCCCAAGTATTGACTAAAAAAGCATTTGAAAATGCAATCAAAGTGAATGCTGCTATCGGAGGATCTACCAATTTTGTTATTCATATGATAGCCATAGCTGGACGGATTGGTGTGGATCTTAACTTAGCAGATTTTGATCGTTGTTCGAAAGGCATACCGCTCTTAGCAAATCTTCAACCCTCCGGCGAACATTTTGTAGAAGACCTTTATTATGCAGGGGGATTACCTGCCATCATGAAAGAAATGGAATCGCACTTGCATGCTGATTTAATCACTGTAAGCGGCAAAACGGTAGCAGAAAATATAGCCAATGCTAAATCATACAATGCCGATGTGATTGGCACTTTGGCCAAACCATTTAAGACTGAAACAGGACTAGCGGTACTTCGCGGCAATCTCAGTGAAGGTGGTTGTGTCATCAAGCCTAGTGCTGCAAGTAAACATCTAATGAAACATCGCGGCAAAGCAGTAGTATTTGAAGACATCGAAGATTATAAGCTTCGTGTCGACCTCCCAGATCTGGATGTAGATGAAAATAGTATTCTCGTATTAAAAAATGTCGGGCCTAAAGGATATCCCGGAATGCCCGAAGTAGGGAATATGACCTTGCCTAAAAAAGTATTGGAAAAAGGAGTCCATGATATGGTCAGGATATCTGACGGGCGGATGAGTGGGACAGGATTTGGTACTGTAGTGCTTCATGTGTCACCCGAAGCCGCATCCGGTGGTAATTTTGCAGTGGTCCAAAACGGCGATTATATTGCGCTGGATGTAGACAATCGATCGCTATTATTAGAAGTTTCAGATGAAGAACTTACTAAAAGAAAAGCAGCATGGAAAGCTCCAAAACCAATAACTGATCGTGGATATGTATCCTTGTATGTAAGGCATGTAAACCAAGCCCATGAAGGCGCTGACCTTGATTTTTTAGTCGGTAAGAGTAGCAGTGATGTGACCAGGGATAGTCATTGATTAGTAACCTTTAATCCAAACAGTCCGTCATTTCGTATCTACATTATGAAACTCATTTTATTTATCCTTCCGCTTTTACTGGCATGTTATGAGCCTGATGCCCAGACCAAACTTATCAGTCACGATCTCCTGGATGGATTGTTAAAAAAATATGTCAATGCACAGGGCAATGTCGACTATGCGGGTATCAAAAAAGAACAGAAGATACTGGATAGTTACCTTGATTTATTATCGAATCATGAACCCTCGAAGACTTGGTCCAATGATGAACAACTTGTTTACTGGATCAATGTCTACAATGCTTTTACGATTTCATTGGTGGTCAAAAACTATCCGGTAGCAAGCATCAAAGATATTCGTCCAGGCATTAGTTTTATTAATTCTGTGTGGGATATCAAATTTATTAAGATCGGAAAAGAAACCTATGATCTCAATAATATAGAACATAGTATCCTCCGTAAAAAATTTAACGAACCGCGTATTCATTTTGCCATCAATTGTGCATCCTATTCTTGTCCTAATCTCCGAAATGAAGCGTATGTCGCTTCGCGTTTAGATGATCAACTTACCGATGCAGCTAAATCTTTTCTAGGAGATAAGAA
>JAYSTG010000529.1:0-2995 GCA_043719965.1 Saprospiraceae bacterium
CATATGAAGCTGTTGTACCAGGTATGCCGGAATTTAAATCTATCGCCCCACTTTATAAAGAATTGACTCTCCCAGCATATGATTCAAAAAAAACGTATCACTGGCCTACTGTTTTAAATACCGTTTATTATCATTCTTTTAAAAAATATTTTCCCCATGTGGCTCCTATCTATTCGGAGAAAATTAATTCGATGGAAGCTCGATTTATGTCAATTTATGGATTAAAAATTCCTAAAGATGTCATGGATCGATCTGAGCAACGGGGAGTAGATATAGCAGAAGCCTTTTATAGTTGGTCAGCTACTGATCAATTGGGTCATAACGGTTTTAAAAACCCACAACCTTCAGATTATACTCCGCCAAAAGGACCAGGGAAATGGCAAGCTACTGCACCTGACTTCGGAAAAGCTTTATTTCCATATTGGGGTAAAGTAAGACCATTCGCCCTAAAAAATGATGAACTTTTAGGAAAACCTTACCAATATTGGGTAGGTGAATTCAGTGAAGACTCTAAATCTCCATTTTATCTTCAAGCAATGGAAGTATATGGTATGACTACTCCTTTAATTTTCAATAGGCAGTGGATAGGTGAATTTTGGAGTGATGATATTTATGAACAAACTTTCGAACCCTCTGCAAGATGGATTTCAGTGGCGAATCAAGTGATTGCTGATCATCAATCAGACCTGGAGTCTGCTGTGTTTTTATATGCTAAACTTGGGATGGCGTTGGCAGATGCTGCTATCTCTGTCTGGCATACAAAGTTTACTTATAATATTGAACGCCCGGTAAGTTACATTAATAGAGTCATAGATCCTGCCTGGAGGCCTACACTAAATAATACTATGAATGGACTAAAAGGGGTTACCCCTCCATTCCCTGCCTATCCATCCGGCCATTCAGGCTTTGGTGCAGCTGCAGCTGGTATTTTAAATACATTCTACGGTACTGATTATGGCATGACCGATAAAAGCCATGAACTTCGCACGGAATTCAATGGCGTTCCTAGAACTTTTGAGTCCTTTGATCAAATGGCAAAAGAAAACGCCATTTCAAGAATTTATCTCGGGGTACATTTTCGTATGGATGCTGATGAAGGGTTAGAGATTGGTTATAAAGCTGCGAAGAAAGTCAATTCTTTGGCCTGGAAAAAATAGTCGAAGAAATAGTAATTTGGCAATTGCCAATTTTAAAATCTGTTAAGCGTCTCCGGTTTCTTTTCTGAGGTTTTCCACCTGTGTGCGCCAGAGTTCTTTTTGTTCTTCTACTTCGTCTGCCCAAGCAAAGTCAACTATTTCAAAGATAGTTTCATCGGTAATATCGGCTGTAGATATTCTGAATTCAAAAAATTCTTCTTCATCTTCGCCATCCAACCACCGAAATTTGAGTCTTTCATCCTCGATATCATCGATTAATTCAGCGACTTCCGTATTGCCATTCCATGAAAAAGTAAAATATTCACCAGTAATATCTACGGCATCGCAAAACCATCGTACCAAACTGGAAGGTGTAGTAATAAAATGATATAGTATAGTTGGAGAAGCCTTTAACAAAAAATCCACTGTAAATAAAACCCTCTTGGTGGGTTTCCCGTAGCGCATCAACATCTTCTCTTTTTTGACAGGTAGAGTATGCACTACACTATGCTTTTGCTTTGGAATCAACTGGAACAATTTCAATGGCATTTTACCTTTTCCCGTTTTATTAGCGCTTTTAGATCTGCTTTTTCTTCCTCTACCTCTATATTCCGGCATGTTGTCTCCCTCAGGTACGATAATTGCTGGAGTACCTGCCGGAATCACATTTCTGGATATTGCCAGACCCGATTTGCCACTTTGAATCAATTTTGAACCCTGAGGACCAGGTATTGCCGGCAACGGTTTTTTGCGAACCATAGGCTTCCTCGACCTTGATCGTGAAGGCTTTGATGGTGTGGTGGGAGGTGGTGTATTGGAATTTGATTTGACTAAGGAGGGTTTAGGTGTTTCCTGTATAGGAAGTTCTTTCACAGCAGCTATTTTTTTCACAACTGCTTTTTTGACAGCTGCCTTTTTAAGGACTTCTTTTTTAGGAGCTTCTTTTTTGATGGAAACTCCTCGATTTGCATAAGGGGCTTTGGAGGGTTTTGATTTAGTTTCCGGTTTTTTCATGAAGCTAACTTGTTAATGGTATAAAATGCAAATGAAAAACAAATTTTTGAAATGAACACTGAATATCTTTTTAAAAATTAAATATAATTTGGCCAAGGTAACGTTTACTCTACTCGGAATATAATAATCTTTTATGAGAATTTCAATAATACCTTATCTTTGTGCTCTTAACTAAGTAAGTGGGATGCAAAATTTGATTTTGTAAAATTAAATATATTTAAATTTTTATATTAAAATGAGGCAGCTAAAGATAACAAAATCTATAACTAATCGAGAAAGTCAATCTTTAGAGAAGTATTTGCAAGAAATAGGGAAAGTAGATCTTCTCACCCCAGAAGATGAAGTGACCCTGGCTAAATTAATAAAACAAGGTGACCAAGCGGCTTTAGAGCGATTGACTAAAGCCAATCTTAGATTTGTGGTGTCTGTAGCTAAACAATATCAAAATCAAGGGCTTTCACTCTCTGATTTGATCAATGAAGGTAACCTTGGCTTGATTAAAGCGGCTCAACGATTTGATGAAACGAGAGGATTTAAATTTATTTCCTACGCCGTATGGTGGATTCGGCAATCCATCCTTCAAGCTTTGGCAGAACAATCTCGTATTGTAAGACTACCTTTGAATAAAGTAGGGTCTTTGAATAAAATCAATCGTGCATTTTCAGAGCTGGAACAGCAGTTTGAACGTGAGCCCTCTCCTGAAGAACTTGCAGCCATATTGGAAATACCGAGTGAAGAGGTTGAAACCACATTAGGAGTAGCAGCAAGACATGTATCTATGGATGCACCTTTTATCGATGGAGAAGATAATACCTTATTGGATGTATTGGAAAATATAGGTACCC
>JAYSTG010000530.1:0-8075 GCA_043719965.1 Saprospiraceae bacterium
ATTGGATCCGTATTGGTCGAAGGTGGGGCGATGACTTTACAGTCATTTATTGCACAAGATTTATGGGATGAAATTTGGTGTACTCAAAGCCCGAAAGTATTGGGACAAGGAGTGCATGCTCCTACTTTTAAAGGCAAATTGATGTGCTCACGCCAAATAAATCATGATGAACTTAACTGGTATGTTCCTTTAGAATGTTAAGAAAGGATTTGCGGTTTGGTATATACAAAACTTAATGATTGACAATTGTATGTAGTGTTTTTTAACGACAATCGTTAAAGTTATTTTAAAACTGCCATTATCAGCCTGATGGAGAGCTATTAATTGTTGATATGGTAGTATTTTTGAATGTCTGTAGATCAAAAGACACATGATGATAAAAACAAATCATTCCAGTTATCTCTCTTTGTTTTTGATTTTTTCGTTCACTAGCCTCAATCTGGGAGCTCAAAACCTCCATAACTCTAAGATAAAATGGGTGGATTTTGAAAGTGCCGAAAAGGCCTCTAAATCTACCAAGACACCCAAGAAGATCATGGTGGATCTATATACAGATAATTGTGGATGGTGTAAGAAAATGGATCTGTCCACCTTCCAAAATGAATTTATAGCGCACTACCTCAACGAAAAATTTTACCCGATTCGATTTAATGCTCAGCAACGTAAAGATGTAAGTTTTAATGACCAGATATTCAAATTAGATAAAAGTGGATATCATGAATTGGCTATTGCACTGAGTTTGGGGGATTTGAGTATGCCAACCTTGGTTTTTTTAGATGAAGCAAATCAGATCATACAACCGATTCCTGGTTATCAGAATGTAGATGATCTGGAACGTATATTGCATTACTTTGCCAATGATATTTATCTCAAACAACCCTGGTATGAATTTGTAAGATTATATAAGCCTACAAACTCTAAACCGACCATAATGATCGAACCGGAAAAAATAACTATTGAAGCAAAAAGCAAAAAGAATTAAAATCGGGTTTTCGCTACTTAAAACCATTTGAAACCTGTCGCTTTTCTCCTTCTCCTCACGGTAGTTTTTACTCCTAATACGCCTAATAACCCTCTAGTCAATTCTCTGGCGACCGTCCTGCCTACCTGCCGAGTTACAGTACTGTCGACGATTTTTTCCAAAGTACTTTTCTCTTTTCTCTCCTTGCCACGCTGCTCTTCCATTTTCTCTTGCTGCTCTTCTCCACTGGCTTCGTTCAATACTTCGGTGAGCATTTCATAGGCACTTTCTCTATTGATGACTTCATTATAGCCCTGTACTAATTCAGATCTTTGGACTAGAGTATCGATTTCATCATTGGTAAGGATGTCCATACGAGATGCGGGCGGTCGCATCATGACTTGTACCAAGGGTGTAGGTATTCCATTTTCGTTTAGGGTAGTCACAAAGGCCTCTCCAATCCCCAATTCAGTTAAAGTTTGATCTATATCATAAAATTGAGTGATCGGATAATTTTGAGCCGCTAGCTTGATTGCTTTACGATCTACAGCCGTAAAGGCCCGTAAGGCATGCTGAATCTTTAATCCCAATTGGCTCAATACGATGGAAGGTACATCCGTTGGATTTTGGGTAATAAAAAATATACCCACCCCTTTTGAACGGATTAATTTGATAATACTCTCGATCTGATCCATCAAAGCATCTGATGCTTCATCAAAAATCAAATGAGCCTCATCTATAAAAATACAGAGTTTAGGTTTATTCAGATCGCCAGCTTCTGGAAAAGATGCATAGATCTCCGCTAGCATTTGTAACATAAAGCTGGAAAATAATTTGGGCTTATTCTGAATATCTGTCAATCGCAGAATCGATATCATACCTCGTCCTTTGTCATCCATGCGAACTAAATCATTAACATCAAATGATTTTTCGCCAAAAAATTGCTCCGCGCCTTGTTGTTCGAGCTCTATGATATTGCGAATGATCGTCCCTACGGAAGCAGAGCTGATACGACCATATTCTTTTTCCATTTCTTCTTTACCTTCATTAGTCAAAAAAGTTAGAACCTTTTTTACATCCATCAGATCCAATAAGGGAAGATTTCGATCATCACTATATTTAAACACTAAGGCCATGACCCCGGATTGTGTATCATTCAATCCTAAAATTTTTGAAAATAAAATCGGACCAAATTCTGACACCGTAGCGCGCAATTGAATACCTTTTTCTTTCGATAGTGACAAAAATTCAACAGGGCTACCTGAAGGAATATAAGGCAACCCAATGGCTTCTGATCGTTCAACGATTCTTGTATTTGAAGTTCCGGGTACAGCGATTCCGCTAAGGTCTCCTTTGATGTCCATTAATAAAGTAGGTACACCATTAGCAGATAAACTCTCAGCCAGCAGCTGTAACGATTTTGTTTTACCTGTACCTGTAGCTCCTGCGATGAGGCCATGCCGATTCATCATCTTGAGCGGCAATCGAACGAATACATCTTTTATGACGGCTTTATCTAACATAGGTGCTCCGAGGATGACAGTATCTCCTTTAAAAGTATAACCTTGCAGAATGGTTTCGCTAAATTGTTGAACTGAGTTTGCCATGAATGATTTATTATATAGGACGCAAAATTAAATAAAATTAATCCGTTTGCTCAGTTTTAAAAATCTAGAAAAAGTCTGGCCTCATGAACAGGATATATTCGCTAGTGATCTACGTATGACTAATTCAAATCAATATGATATTTATAGCAAGACCATATATTAGCATTCTAGTGAAATGGATACATATTTATTTATTTCTTATAAATAATTTTCATAATATGTTGTAAAATAGTATCTTCGCAAGATTATTCATTTTAAAAAACATCAAAAATGGCAACTAAAAAAGCAAAAGCACCTGCAAAAAAAGCAGTGAAGGCAAAACCAGCAGCGAAAAAAGCTGTTGCAAAAAAAGCAGTAAAAGCTAAACCAGCAGCGAAAAAAGCTGCTCCTAAAAAAAAGGTAGCCGCTAAGAAGAAGTAAAACTTTAATCAGAAGGGATGAACACGTAAAATGGTTCATTCCTTCTTATTCCACTCCTCCACCCTCTTTTTATATCGCGCTCCATTAAATTTCCAATCTTGTTTATTCACATCGCGCTCTAAGGATTCGATCACAGAATCATTACCATTAGCATTAAAAAAATCGATACCTGTCATCTGCTCTACACTATCGATAGTAACCACATAATTTTCAAGAGGCAATTCACTTATAGCATTGGGAATAATAAAACCAATTCCTTTGTGCACCGGGTCTGCATTATCCAATAGAACTTTATAAAACAAGGAAGGCACACTTACTCGATTATCACCAATTTGTTTCTTAATTCCAGTCTTAAGCACAGGTCCAGTGACTATAAAAAGTTGGTTATTTACCCTCGCCCAATCTCGAACATTTTCTTCAAGTTCTCTCCATATCCCTCGATTAAAAGCAGCAAGTTGAGGTGAAATATTACTCATGAAAAAACATTCCTCAGCGGCCATTGGATCAAATGCCATGTCAGCAGCAGGTGCAAGATGGCCTCTAGAATAACCTGATCCCGTGTAGTCTCGATGTAGAGCAGATTGTGTTTTGATCGCCAAATCTGGAGCAAAATAATTAAATCGATCCTGCTTCGGACTATTCAACTGATCTCTAGTCATGGTATAGGCTACCCACTCCGCCTGTTCATGCTGTTCAGCATACGACAAGGTATAAAACTGATGTTTGATCAAGCTATTACTTCCTGATTGACTGGGATTAGAAATTTCTGTATTTTTTATTGTGCCATTGAATGATGGAGCTGGAGTTTCCATAGGGGCTTGGACTGTAGAGTTCACACCCTGTTGAACAGCTTGTTTTTTAAAATATTTTAGTAGGCTCCAAACCAGAAATAATAAAGCCAGGCCATACAATACTACTCGCACGATAAAAGATATACCTTGATTGCCTGCTTTGGTATGATGCTGCCTAAACTTTGCCATGCTCGATCGTAATACTTTGGCTAAAAATAAACCATAAAGGCTTAAAATTTGAAACTATTTGCAAGACTTGCTTTTCAGATGAGACAAAATTTTGTATCATTTGATTCTCCTTAAAATGGTTTAAATGGAATAAATTTGATCGTTGTAATGAGATCATCTGCCTTCATATTATCATTCCTGTTTTTTTTAGTGGTAGTTTTTACTCCTGTCGTACTTGCACAGACCACCTTGACGCCAGTCTATTCAGCCAAAGTATATGCTTTATCGGATCAAGGTATCGCTTTGAGAGGGATCGATGCTGTTTTTATCAATCCTGCTTCAATAGGATTCGAAGAATTTTTTAGTATCATGATCACTGGTGAAACCAGGTTTGTAAGTTCAGGCATTCAAGGGGTAAATATAGTTGGAGGCATTCCCTTTAAATCTCAGCATGGTACTTTAGGGTTTGGTCTTAAATATTATGGTGTACCTGAATTTAATAGCCAATCCTACAGTTTAGGATATGGTCGCAAATTATTTAAATATCTTGCCCTTGGTAGTGCGATTGAATATAATACAACGCATATAGATCAACAACATCCTTCTAATATTGGCCTCATACTTGTCGGAGTTCAATGGGACGCAACTTCCAGATTACGAGTAGGTGCTGGAATAAATTTGCCGTTCACTGTAAATTCAAGGGTAAATGAAAAATTAACTTCTGGATGGAGAATAGGCTGCCTTTATAAAATTTCAGATCTGGTCCATGGCTATACAGAATTAGAAAAAAATGATTGGATCCCTTGGTATTTCAAGGCAGCCTTAGAATATCAAATGTTGCCGGCTGTATCCCTGCGGGTAGGCGCCACTACAGGCATATCCTCATTTACATCTGGTATCGGGCTAAAGATTTCACCATCGTTTTTTGTTGACCTGACTGCCGTTTTTTATCAATATGTAGGTATGAGCCCTTCCGTCAGTTTGAGATATCACTTGAATTCAAAACCCACTATAGAATGAATATCCTGATCTGTGCTGCTACGAGTTTGGAAATGCCTCAAGACTTAGTCTCAACGCACCCTATTGAATATTTGATCACAGGTGTAGGTATGAGTCAGACTTCATACCTCCTTGGAAAAAAATTTGCTACTGCCAAGCCAGCTCTCGCTATTCAAATAGGGATCGCCGGAACTTATAATCCTAAGTTTCAATTGGGCGATGTAGTGCTGGTCAAGCAAGATTGTTTTGCAGATTTGGGAGCCCGCGATATTCTTCATGTTTTTCACCATTTGACTGAAATCCTACCGACTAATGCTTCCAATCCATTCGAGCAATTTGTACTAGAGCCCGACATAAAATTAAATTATCCATTGTGGCCATTGGTAAAAGCAATCACAGTGAATAGCATAAGAGGTAGCATAGATGAAATAAATGAAACTATTGATAGATACCATCCTGACATAGAAACTATGGAAGGCGCCTCATTTTTTGCAGCTTGTATAACTGAAAACATCCCTTGTTTACAGTTAAGATCTATATCCAATCGAGTCGAGCCACGCAATAAAGACCATTGGAATATACCTTTGGCTTTGAAAAACCTACAGTGGTCACTGGCACAGTTATTAAAAACAGTAGATTGATTTCTTTGTTTCATACACGAATATAAATTATGTAGCTACAAGCATCATCAATTGTGAAAAGCTCTCATAGAATCGATCTAAAAGGGCAATCGCTTAGAAAAAAATATCGGATAATGTTCCGATAGCAGATTGATAACTATATTTGACTTTTAGAAAGTGAATCGGTAGTTTTGTCAGAAAATTATTCTTAACACTTGGCATAGTTGCACCGAAATGGGTAGCATAGTATGACCGAAATATGCACACTGTCAAATTAATACAAGCCCGAAGAAAAAACAGAGAAAGCACCATTGATTGAAATCATACAAATATTTGCATGACACTGTCGTTGATTACATCGAGGTGATAATAAAACAGAAAATAAATGAGTAAGGAAAATAACCAATTGATATTTTACTCCACACCGAAAGGAAATGTGAAGGTTGAAGTGTTTTACGAAGGAGAAACATTTTGGCTTACTCAAAAGCAATGGCGGCTTTATTTGCGGTGGCTGTTCCTGCTGTAAGCAAACACCTCAAAAACATTTTTGATACAGCTGAGTTGGATGAAAATTCAGTTATTTCCAAAATGGAAACAACTGCTGCTGACGGTAAAAAATACCAAACTTCGTATTTCAGGTTAGAAGCAATTCTTGCAGTGGGCTACAGAGTTAACAGCAGCGAAGCAACTCAGTTTCGTATTTGAGCTACAAATACATTATAAGAATTTATCACTAAAGGTTTTGTGTTAGATGATGAACGATTGAAGCAGGGAAAAAAATTTGGTAAAGATTATTTTGATGAATTGCTTGAACGCATTAGAGAAATCCGTGCAAGTGAAAGAAGATTTTATCAAAAGATTACTGATCTATATGCGTTGAGTGCTGACTACACCAAAGAAGCAGCAACCACACAAGATTTTTTCGCTTCAGTTCAAAACAAATTGCATTGGGCAATTACAGCAAAAACAGCAGCTGAAATAATTTACACCGAAGCCGATGCTAAGAAAATTTATATGGGCTTGAAAACATGGAAGTAAGCACCATCAGGAAAAATTTTAAAGAGTGATGTATCGGTAGCAAAAAAATTATTTGAACGAAGCACATATTGAAGAACTCAACCGCATGGTTTCCGCTTAGAGGTAGGACTTTCATGATCATGGTTTGGGTCACATTTTTTTACGATAAAAGTCGGCAAAAGATGTCTTTACTAATCGCGGCGGATAAGTAGTTTTTTTCATTTTTTCTTTTTGTATGCATTATCTAAAGTCTTCCGATAATTCTCCGTTCGCTTTAAGGGGGGGCAGCTTCGCTGGAAGGAGAAGGTCAGCTTGAGCGGAATTTACAATGAAAAATTGAATGTATCACTCTATGTACGGAGGTGCTTCAACGGTCTATATATGGAGGTGTTGCCCTGTTGGTCAAAACTCTATTTCGAATACCTTGTCTTCATTCATCTCATTGGCGAATTGTCCAACATGGAATATGTTCATGAGTTGATATCTTCCGGTCTCACATTTCCTACAGGATATTCGAATATAAATTTTTACCTGTAAAAATGGTATATTTGGACTATGTATCGGGTAAAGGACTACATAAATATTGATAAAGAAATACTCTCAGGGAATCCAGTTTTTAAGGGGACAAGAGTTCCTATACAGTCCCTTTTTGACCATATGGAGAAAGGGATATCGCTTGACGAGTTTCTGGACGACTTCCCGACAGTAAAAAAGGAGCAAGCAATTGCAATTATTGAAATTGCGAGCAAAATCCTAACTTCGAAAAACATCGAGCAAATTTATGAGACTGCTGCTTGATGAGAATCTTCCAAAAAGATTAAAGCAAGACTTTAAAGAATATGAAATTTACACAGCATCAGACAAAGGCTGGACCGGGATTTCAAACGGTAAATTATTGGGACCGTTAACCGAGAACCAGTTTGACGCCCTATTAACTTTTGATAAAAACTTACAGTATCAGCAAAATTTTATCAACCACACAGTTGCAGTCATTGTGCTAAACGCTCCGGATAATAGTTATACAACATTGAAGGACTTCGTTCATAAAATAAAAGAAATTTTAAAGCCTGACTTGAAACCCGGGCCAACTGAGGTAAAGTAAGAGGGGCCTGCCCCTAACATTTAGTCGTATAGAAAAAAGCCCTCCCTAAAATCTAAGACAAAAAGATTAACTTAAAAAGCCCCACTGCCAAGCTGATGAGGTCCCGTTATTAGGACGGGACTTTACGGTGTTCAGCGACATGCTAGATGTACCGGTAGCCTATAGGTAGTCCTTTATGTTCATGTCAAGGGCACATTTTTTTTACGATAAAAGTAGACAAAAGATGTTTTTACTCAATCCCATCGATTAAGTTTTTTCTTTTATATGCATTTTAATTTAAATACAGTCACTAAATAGGGCTTGTCCCAAACTTAGTTGAAAATTGGGTTAACAAATAAGAGGTCATTTTGCATTTTTTACAAATTTAAGTAATGATTTTTGTAATTCATG
>JAYSTG010000054.1:0-2210 GCA_043719965.1 Saprospiraceae bacterium
AAAATCCCTTTTAAATTCGCTATATAGAGAATCAATTTGGGGAGTAATACCTTGTCGTCTCATACAAGAGTTGATATTTCTAGCTATAAAGAATTCTTGGATAATTCTTGGATAATTTCCCTCTTTTATTCTCTGATCTGACTCGTTTGGTAAATTAAGATTTGGTTTATCCCAGTTCTCTACAATAAAATGCTGATTTTCGATCTCCATGATGTAGTAAAAGAGTAGCTCTTTATAGCCATATAATTCCAGTTTAAAAAACGTTGTGTCAAAAGGTATTTCCGTAACAACACCCTTTAGTTCTGAAGGGCATCACAAATGGCTCTATGTTTTTCTTATCTCGAAACGCATAAATTTGATCAACTAATGCACTGGTATGAAAATGATACGTGTACGTCATTCGTATTTTAAGTAGCTGAATCGTATTCGTATTTTCAATTAATTCAGTGACTTCCGAGGATAAGGTATGGGTATCTATATAATCTTTGTGAAAATTTGCCAGCTCTGTTTTTATTGAGTCGTATCTGGCTAAGAAATTAACTAACTCAAGATTTATTATTTCCCGTTCCCAACCTTTGTTATATATCGAGGAAACTTGTGATAGATAATTATTAGCATCCGCATTTTTTCCAGTAAATACTAATTTTTTGTTAAGGCTATCACCCTCAATTGAAATGGTTAAATCATATCCGGGCTCCAGAAATATAGTCGTGTTTATATCCCCAATCTGAATGTTAGACATAAAAGGGTTAAGTACTTCTAGTTCTAAAATTGCTGTATTAACAGAATCCAGCTTTATTTCTCCCAAAACTAATTCGCCAAACTTTGGATGGTGATGGATTTTTATTGTGACAGGTGCTGTCTCAATTTTATTTATAGTAATCTTTACTTTGGTTGGAATAGGCTTTTTGCACGCAACTAATAATACGACAATGACTATTATTGATAAATACTTAGATTGTAAACACATAGTAATTTAAAATATTATGGAAGATGTCATGAAATATAATAGCATCAAATCTAAGAAAGTGCCGCTTCAGTTTAGAATATAAATTCTTTTATAATATGCCTTACCAAAGCGGCACTACAATCCTTACTAATCTAACATTTGAACACGGTTTCTCCATCATTACAGACGCACTCTAGACTAGTATTACGCGCACAATTTTTCCCAGCTACAGGACAAGTGAAATTATCGCAAGAATTTTCACCACTTCCTCCACCGCTTCCCGCCATTATTACCCTCATTTCATCCCGGCTCAATACGTCCTTGATGCTTTTGAAACTAAAATTCTTCGTTTTCATTTTTTTGATTTTTTAAAGTTTGATAAACATAATTAACCTGTTTCGCCTTTCAGCAGGTACAAGTCCTTTAAAACCCTTGTTTTGGCCAAACAATATCCTCTATGAATTCTGTAACTGCCCCACATTTTTATCCTGCTCAGAAAGGATTCCAACAAGGCTAGGTAGTATTACCAACAAATCATCAATTGTGTAATGAGATGGCAATTGGTATCCATTAATAAAAAATGTAGGAGTTCTTTGTATATCCACTTCATCAATCCAACTTGTGTGTTGTAAATCCAATTCCTTAGATTCAAGTTCAAATTGAAGGGGCTTTAATGGGTATTTTTCTGAAAATCGAAGGAAATTCATATCAAAACGAACATACCAATCATGCAAGAGGCATTCTGTCTTTTCAGATTGTTCTTCCTGATTGTAAATATTTTGCAACCAATATTGTAGGATATATTGATTGGTTGTTTTGCTCCGGCCATTATCTGCACCACTTAATAAAAACCTAGTTGACAGACTTACTTTGTTGGGAAATACTGCAACTAAATTAGCGGCTACGGCATGTTTTTCCTTACATGGATTGCAATAATGATTGCTGGCCATAATTATGCTTATTGGTGCATGCGGGTTACCAATTATCAATTCTTCCTCAAATAAAGCAGTATCAATTCTATTTTGTTGGTAAAGAAGTTTGGTGAATATCTCTGAAGAATTCTTTACCCTATTTGCTTCATTTTCATTCTTCAATGACTTATTCGTTTTATCAATCATATCCTTAACTAATAATTCTGTAGATGAAATAAGTAAGAATGATAAAAGGACTGCAATAGTTATCCCGACATTGTAGGATAAAATTGTCAAATCGTTTTGAAAAAATAATATTGCAAATAATACAATTTGTACAATTAGTAGGG
>JAYSTG010000531.1:0-23344 GCA_043719965.1 Saprospiraceae bacterium
TTGGTTCAGCCATCATCACTCTGGTCATATTATGTGTAGTGGTATTTTTTTCAGCAGTAGGTGTTGGAGGATGGGAGAGTATTGTCTTTAAAGACGGTATAGCCGGGGAGACTTCTGATTCTCCATTACCTTTGGCTATTCTTAAAGTAGTAGGAGATCAAAGCATATTATTTCATATGTTATTGACGATAGGTCTATTTGGTTTAATAGCTTCGTTTCATGGTTTGATACTGGCCGCCGGAAGAGCTACATTTGAATTTGGAAAAGCTGGTTTTGCTCCAGCAGTTTTAGGAACTGTTCACACAAAATTTAAAACACCAGCAATGGCTTTAGGCATAAATATGGGCTTAGGTATTATAGCATTATTTACAAATAAAACAGGGGAAATAATCACCATTTCCGTATTAGGGGCATTGACCCTATATCTATTAGCGATGTGTTCGCTGATCAAGCTTCGAATGACAGAGCCGGATGGGGAAAGACCTTATAAAGTACCAGGGTATCCCATTACTCCTTATATCGCGTTGGTATTATCTTTGATATCTTTAGTGTTAATTGGTTATTTTAATCTACGACTACTCCTGATCTATCTGGTCATCCTTTGTAGCGCATTCATTCTATTTAAAATAATGTACAAAAAACCATCTGTATCATGAATGAAAATGAAGTATTGGACTTTGTGAAAAGCCATCCCGATCAAAAGGTAAAACTAGCTATCATTGATATCGATGGGGTCGTTCGTGGAAAATATATCAGCACAGACAAGTTTTTGTCAGCTATCGATAGTAATTTGGGATTTTGTAATGTAGTATTCGGCTGGGATGTAGGAGATGTCGCTTATGACAATGTAAAGTATACCGGATGGCACTCCGGATTTCCTGATGCCCCTGCCAAGATAGACCTTAGTTCGTTTCGAAAAATCCCTTGGGAAAATAACCTACCCTTTTTCTTGTGTGAATTGATTCCTACACAAGGGCATCCTACCTATGTATGCCCTAGAAATGTATTAAAAAGAGTCATCATAGATGCTGAACAGCTCGGCTATACACCCTACTTCAGTCAGGAATTTGAATGGTATAATTTTGAAGAAACACCTCAAACGGTCCAGGATAAAAAATTTGGCAATCTAAAACCCCTCAGTCCGGGTATGTTTGGGTATTCGGTACTACGCACTTCATTAAGAAATGACTTTTTCACTTTATTATTTGATCAATTAAGACAATTCAACATACCCTTAGAAGGATTACATACTGAGACTGGCCCTGGTGTATATGAAGCGGCTATTACTTATTCTGGAATTTTAGCAGCGGCAGATCGTGCTGTTTTATTTAAATCTTCTGTGAAAGAACTAGGTTATAGACTCGGCATCGTGGCTACCTTCATGGCCAAGTGGGATGAAAACCTGGCAGGATGTAGTGGCCATGTCCATCAGAGTCTTTGGAATAAAAATTCTACAACGAATTTGTTTCATAGCGAAAAGGACAAACTTCAAATGAGTGAAACATTCAGACAATATATTGCCGGACAATTATATTGTATGCCTCACCTCTTACCGATGTTTGCTCCTACGGTGAATTCATATAAACGATTGGTGGAAGGTGCATGGGCGCCAACGACATTGACCTGGGCTATAGATAATCGCACCGTTGCATTACGTGCTTTGCCTGGAAGTAATAAATCATCCCGATTAGAGACCAGAGTTGTAGGCTCCGATGTCAATCCCTATTTAGCTATGGCGGCATGCCTGGCAAGCGGACTATACGGTATAAAAAATAAATTAAAATTGCAACTTGCAACTAAAGGCAATGGATATAAGGACCTTGCTCAAGGCATATTACCTGTAAATTTATTACAAGCTACCCAAGCGATGAAAGAATCTCTGGTGGCAAAAGAATTATTCGGATCACCGTTCGTGGAACATTTTACCAATACTCGAGAATGGGAGTGGCGGCAATTTAGTAAGGTAGTCACGGATTGGGAGAAGAAAAGATATTTTGAGATTATTTAAAATTAATAAAAAAACTGTGGACTTTACACAAATAAAACAATTCAATTTTCCGACCATCATTCGATTTGGTACGGGCGCTGTTCAGGAGTTGGCTCCTTACTTAAACCAACATCACTTTAGCAGGCCTTTGATCGTCACAGATCCTAATATTGCCGCGCTCGATTTTTTTAAAAAAATAATAAACGATCTTACCGCTACTGGTTTGTCTGTAGAAGTTTTTTATAATATTCATAAAAACCCAGTCAAATCAGATGTATATCAAGGTACCGCTCAATGGGATGCTACGCAACGGGATTGTTTGATTGGTATCGGAGGTGGTGCAGCGTTGGATGTAGCTAGGGCCATAGCGCTGCAAGTCAATCATCGTGAAGATCTCTTTAAATATGACGACTTGATTGGTGGGGATGTATATGTGACCAACGAGGTTCCTCATTTCATCACGATACCTACTACAGCGGGAACCGGAAGTGAAGTAGGTCGATCCGCTATTATCGCAGATGATGTGACTCATCAAAAGAAAATTTTATTCTCACCAAAGTTGCTTGCCAAGATCGTATTTGCAGATCCTCTACTGACTATAGAGCTACCTTCATTTATTACAGCTGCAACGGGGATGGATGCCTTGACACATAACATGGAAGCTTTCCTTTCAAAAAATTATCACCCCATCTGTGAGGGAATAGCTTTAGAAGGTATGCGGTTGATTTCTTTATCCCTAGTGCAAGCTGTTAAAAATCCTGATCTTGCATCCAGAGCTCAAATGTTGCTGGCATCTATGATGGGGGCCATTGCTTTTCAGAAGGGATTGGGTGTCGTTCATTCATTGGCTCATCCTCTTTCTTCTTTATTAGATACTCATCATGGTCTCGCCAATGCTGTCAATATCCCTTATGGTATGAAATACAACATATCAGGGTCTGAGGAAAAATTTTATAGAATGTCTCAAGCATTGGATTTGAGGGTACAACATGCCGATCAAGCCGGTGAAGCCATAGTGGAATATTTATTTAATTTGAATGCATCGATTGGTATTCCTTGCAAACTCAGAGATATCCAAGTCAAAGCGGAACACCTAGATACCTTGGCCGATCTGGCATTGGCAGATTTTGCACATCCCAATAATCCAAAACCGGTATCACTTGCCGACTTCAAAGCCTTGTATTCAGAGGCATTATAAGCTACCATGATGACTATAGGAATCACTGAGTCCGATACCAACTTTCAATATTATGCACCCTTTATACAAGGTGATGATCCCGATATTGAAGTCATTATTTTGTCCTATAAGTCACAAAATATGGAAGAGTTATCTCGCTGTGACGGTATAGTATTGAGTGGGGGAGTCGATACACACCCAAGATTTTATAATCATGATCGTATCGATTATCCACTTGCACAAGCATTCAATGAAGTAAGAGATGAGTGGGAGCTGCAGGTATTTGAATATGCTCGTGTACATCGCTTACCTGTATTGGCGATATGTAGGGGTATGCAAATTGTAAATATTGCCCTCGGGGGTGATCTGATTCAAGATCTGGAAGAACAAGGAAGTGACAATCATCGTCGCACCGCAGCCATCGATGGAAATCATCTGATCTCATTGGAAAAAGGTAGTTTGCTGTATGCTATCACCCATTATACATCAGGCATGGTAAACTCCGCTCATCATCAAGGGCTGGGTCGTTTAGCTGATGTGCTTACCTGTAGTGCATATGCTCAAGATCATACCATAGAAGCTATAGAGTACAAAGATCGGGATCATTACCCATTCTTGATTGGAGTCCAATGGCATCCTGAGCGGTTGCATGTGATCGGAGGTAATCAACAATTTTCAATAAATCTTCGTGAGGCTTTTTTGAATGCTGTGCATCATTCCATCTGTCAGTAATTTGAAATTTTAATTTTAATAAATAGAAAGTAACCCATGAATATAGTTAATCCTGCCACCGAAGAATTGATAACAACAGTCACTGAAGACACTCCAAAAAGCCTTACAACAAAATTTAATCTATTAAAATCACATCAATCTCATTGGAATTCCATATCGCTATCTGAACGAGTGATCATCCTTGGGTTATTTGCAGATCTAATTAAACAACATGTGGAATCTCTTGCTCTGGTCTTAACTTCAGAAATGGGCAAACCACTTCAACAAAGTAAAAATGAAATCAATGGAGCTGCTGGTCGCATCACGTGGTTTTGTGATCATGCTGTAAAATATTTGGCAGAAGAAGTCATGACCTTAGATGATCATTTGGTAGAAAAGATTGTCTACGAACCACTCGGCGTGATAGGAAATATCTCAGCATGGAATTATCCTTATAATGTCGGAGTCAATGTGCTTATACCTGCTCTCTTAGCTGGTAATGCAGTGTTATATAAGCCCTCTGAATATTCAACATTGACAGGATTGGAAATAGAGAAACTATTGAAACAAGCTGGAATACCCGATGAGGTTTTTCAAATAGCGATTGGTGGAGCAGCAGTAGGTGAATTAATACTAGACCTACCGTTGGACGGATATTACTTTACCGGATCTTATAAAACCGGAAAATATATATATGAACGTGTCGCACACAAAATGGTGCCTTGTCAGTTGGAGTTAGGTGGTAAAGATCCGGTATATGTAGCTGATGATATCCTTGATGTCAAAGCAGCAGCCATAGGGATTGCGGATGGCGCTTTTTACAATAATGGACAAAGTTGTTGTGCGATAGAAAGAATCTATGTACACGAGTCTATCTATGATCATTATGTAAGTGCATTCGTGGATGAAGTACAATCGTGGAAGGTAGGAGCCCCGAGTGATTCTGATACTTATATATCCGTATTGTCCAGAAAAACTCAATTAGATTATTTAGATCATCAAGTCAAGGATGCTATAGACAAAGGTGCAAAAGTTCTCCTCGGAGGCAAACGAACCATCAGTAAAGGGTATGCTTTCGAACCAACAGTGCTCATCGATGTAGATCATACCATGAGCCTGATGCTGGATGAAAGTTTTGGTCCTATCATCGGTATCATGAAAGTAAAGGATGACGAAGAAGCTATTCGATTAATGAATGATACCAAATATGGTTTGACTGCTGCTGTATATTCGAAGTCATTAGAGAGGGCTCAAACTATTTTTGATCAGATGGATACCGGTACGGTGTATTGGAATTGTTGTGATAGAGTCAGTGCAGCAGTACCCTGGAGCGGACGAAAACATTCAGGCATAGGGTCCACACTTTCGCACAGTGGCTTGAGAGCATTTACAAGACCCAAAGCTTATCAACTGCGGAGTTAAGTCCCGGTCACCATACACCTGTTAAATTTTAAAAATTTAACGATTGTCAAACCTCGGAGCCCAAAAACACCGTCTATTCTTAATCCAGGAGTAACTACGTTATTGCTTGATGTGTAAGCGGTTAAACATTAAACATTCTATTACTTATTAAAAACCATATAGTTTAACTTTATAAACTATAAATTAATATATATTCTTTAGATATTTACGATCCCCTTTAACTCGAGTACTTTAATATAATCGCTATGAAAAAAGGTTTACTTCTTGTTTTTGTTTTATTGCGTTTTCTTCAGTCCAGTACTGCGCAATGCAATTTAAACTGTCCCCCTAATCTTAATGTATCCTTACCACCCAATTCGTGTACTCGCACATTTACACCCTTGGACTTCTTGAACAATCCTACGGTAGGTTGCACTTATAAATTGGTATTTGATTATCCTCTCGGCACTAATCACCCAATACCTGCTACCACCTTAGATCTAAGCCATACGGGATATACCATGATCTATCGAATCTATGATAGCTTGGCGGCCTCACCTGTGTATTGCTGGGGAAATATCAAAGTTAATTACTGTAATCCCTGTGCTATAAAGACGCCACCCATCCTCACCTCTTTTACAGCTTCTGCAGGACCTTACATTCCAGGTGGTACAGTCACGTTAACGGCTACTGCTACGGATAATATATCCATTTCTAAAATCGAGTTTTATAAAGGATATCAATTAATTAAGAGAGATTTTACCTCTCCCTATACTGCAGTAGATACTTTTGGATCGACTTATGCTACAGAAAATCATTATCGAGCGATCGCTTATGATAATTGTGGTGATACGGCAATCTCACCCTATCTCATCATCAGGACTTTATTTCCAACCTGTACTGACAATATAAAAAATGGATTTGAAACAGGAGTAGACTGTGGCGGTAGTGTTTGTCCTGCTTGCCCTTTTGTATGTTCCACGCCGACTAATCTGGCTGCATCAGTATATGGATCTCTAGCGACCTTGAGCTGGACGGGGTCCACAGCTCAATATCAAATTGAAATCGTCAATACGGTCACGAATGCAGTGGTCGTTTCAAATTCTTATGTCACCTCTCCTTATCAAATCAGTATTGTGGACGGTAGTTATAAATTCCGAGTTCGGAGTATGTGTAGTGGTTACACTTTTAGTAATTGGAGTATTTATGCATTTTTTAATGTCAATACGTATAACCCACCACACACGTACTGTAATGTACCTACCAACTTATGGGCATCTAATACTTATGGGCAACAGGTTTCATTGAGTTGGTCGGGATCAGCCTATCAATACGAAATTCAAATCGATACTGCTTACTCTTATGGACTCATATTTTCTGGCTTAGTTCCTTCATCGCCGTATCATATCAATTTACAGAATGGAAAATATCGATTTAAAGTAAGAAGTGTCTGCAGTGGAGTATATAGCGTTTGGAGTGATTGGGTTTGGTTTAACGTGGGTATTTCACCTCCTCCACCACCTCCACCTCATTACGAACCTTGCACTGCTCCGACCTATTTGTCGGTTACTGTCGTAGATAAATATGCAAAGATGACTTGGCAAGGGTCTGCTTCTCAGTATCAAATCACGGTTGAAAATGCCACTACCGGAGAGAGCATTGTCTCTGCTGGTATCAGTAACAAGTTTTTTGAAATCAGTCTACCCTCTGGCAATTATAGATTTAGAGTACGCAGCGTCTGTGGTTATGACTTTAGTGTGTGGAGTACCTGGTCGTTATTTTCAGTTTACGGTGATCACCCTTATAATCCAGAACACCCATACGGCGGTGGACCAGTGACGGGTTGCAATACTCCCACACAACTTGGGGCTTCAATGGCCGGACAACAAGCCAATCTAAAATGGACTGGTTCGAGCCCTCAATATCAAATCATAGTAGAAAATATCGGTACGAATGAAACCGTTGCATCCGCAGGGATCGTAGTTTCATCTTTCCAACTCAATTTGCCGAATGGTAATTATCGTTTTAGGGTGAGAAGTCAATGTGGTTCTGATTATAGTGATTGGAGCGCTTGGACACCATTTAGTATTCCGATAGGCAGTAACCCAGGTAATAATCCTACTAATCCACCATCAGGCGACACACCACCTCCACCGCCGCCTCCTTTAGTATGTGATGCGCCTACTCAATTAACCTCTTTCATCATTGGCCAACAAATCAAACTATCCTGGACAGGTGTATCAGGTTCATATCTAATAGAAATAAAAAATAGTATTACTAAAGAATCCTTAGTCAATGAAATACCTACTACCAATCCGTATCAAGGTACACTCACAGAAGGTATTTATAAATTTAGAGTAAAAAGCGATTGCAGTTCCAAGCAAAGTGAATGGTCCAACTGGGCATTTTTTATCATCGGTGGCGTCAATATCATAGCTTCTGATCTTTATATTCCGTTGGATCCCACGTGTGCAAATGGTGTTGCTGCTCGATTATCCCAAGCCAATAGCACTTCAATTACACTGAAGTGGAATCCAATAAATGCCACTGCTACTTACCTTATTGAAGTCATCCAAGAAGATGCTCCAGGCAGCTATCGATATGTTGTAGATGGATTTAAAGGAAGTGAAATAACCTTTACCGGCCTTATCGCCAATACAAAATACAAGGTGATGATCAAAGCAAAATGTGGTAATGGATATTCTTCAGTTACAAATATTACTAACACTGCTACGCCTCCTGTTTTACCTTATTCCCCAGGTGTGTCTAAATTTAATTGTGATGTTCCTACCGGTCTTACTATAAGTATAGTCTCTGCTACCAGCGTACAACTTTCTTGGGTGCCGGTGTATGGTATCAAATCGTACAAAGTAAGCATAGAGTCCAAGTCTCCAACCCCATCTCTAAGCCAAACACAAAATGTTTTAATCAATTCCTATCTTTTGACGGATCTTAGTCCTGGCGGTTCCTATCAATTTAAAGTAAGTGCTGCATGTAATTTTTCCAACAGTGTAGCCTCAGCTTTTACCAGTTTTACTTTGCCTTCAAACCTTATAGCTGAACCAATATTAGAATCTAGAGAAGCGCCTCAAATGGTTTCGTTTGAGTTGTATCCTAATCCGACAAAGTCTAACTTAAACATCATGATACCTCGTACTGTTGAATTTATTGGTAGCGTCCAGATATTTAATACAAATGGACAATTAATCCATGAGTTGAAAAATGTATCGGCCGATAAAACTATTTCTCTCGATGTACAGCGATTCCTTCCTGGCGTTTATTTTGTACGTTTAAAATCAGGAACCTCACATCAGGTAAAAAAATTGATTATAGAATAAGTCAGCCTTCGAGGTTCTATTCGCCTAACGTTTAAGACCCTTCTGGCAAAAATATACTTACAATATCAGCTCAGGGCAGTCTCCTGCTACCCTGATTTGATTACGATCTACCATCTTTTTTACTGGATTTTCTAAGCATTTAATATAGTCTAAAAGGCTCAAAACATGGCAGTTGCATGCTTATATCAAGGTATAATTTGGTTTTAACAAATTTTGGCACATATTATGTAATTAGTTAATGTGTTAATCACAAAATAACATTTGAGTTGTTTTGTCATGATTATATGGTAGTTAACTGTTAATTATTGTGTCATGACAAAATAATTCTTCTTAATATTTAGTTATTATTTGTCTACGAACTTAAACACCATGTTGCTATGAACTCAAAAAAATTGCTTTTTTTCTATTTGTTGCTGCTTTTACCTTTTTTAGGATTAGCCCAGTTAAAATTCACAAGTAAAAAGACCGGACTAGGTACCATTACAGATATCACCCATGCAAATGATGGTAGTGGTAGAATATTTGTGGCCAACAAAGCAGGTATCATCTATATACTGGATAGCGCATATAATACTGTAGGTACCTTATTAGACATTAGTATTGGAATTTTTATTTCTACTTCGGGCGAAAAAGGGCTATTGGGCTTGGCTTTTCATCCCAATTTTGCCTCTAACGGGTACTTTTTCGTCAATTACAATCCTTTTGGTACTAACCATACCAGGATTGCCCGATTCACTTCACTCGTTCCATCTTCTAACACAGCGGCAAGCATCCTTACCCAGAAAGTGATCTTAACGATCACTACAGCAACGAACTCCAATCATAAAGCAGGCGACTTGGCATTTAGTCCTTTGGATGGCTATCTCTATATTACTACTGGGGATGGTGGCGGAAGTGGAGATCCTCAGCTATCTGGGCAAAACTCCAATTCATTACTAGCTAAAATATTAAGGATAGACATCAACACTAATCTACTTATTCCTTATGCCATTCCTGCAGACAATCCATTTGCTTCTTCTCCAGGTTTTTTACCTGAGATATGGGATATGGGCCTTAGAAATCCCTGGCGCATAAGTTTTGATCGTCAAACATCAGAACTGTGGATAGCAGATGTAGGTCAAGGTGCGAGAGAAGAGATAAATGTAGAAGCTCCTAATGCCGGTGGTAATAATTATGGATGGAACTGTCGAGAGGGATTTATTGGTTTCTCTGCTTGCTCGACGAGTGTATTTATAGACCCTATTTTCGACTACTCCCATTGCTCTGGGGGCTGTTTGACTAAAGGATTTGGTAATTCAATTACGGGTGGATTCGTTTATAGAGGCTCTAATAATGTCATGAAAGGATTTTATTTATTTGCTGACTACGTATCTAAGCATGGTTGGGCAATAAGAAGGACTGGAGGACCTGGAAGTGCACTAGAAGTAAAAACTATAGCTAATTTAACTCCTGCGGGTGTTACCTCATTCGGAGAAATTCAAAATGGTGAGATCCTGGCAGGATTGGAAACTGGAAATTTAGGTTTAATAGAAGCTACCACAGCTCTACCAATTTCCTTGATGCAATTTAATGGCCAGTGGTCTGGCAATTCTTCGATCGAGTTAAAGTGGAACACTGCTTCAGAATATAATACCCTTCAATATCAACTAGAAAAAAGCAAGGATGGCACTAATTTTACCTCCATCGGAAAAGTAACAGCTCATGGCCGCGCTTCCGAGTACAAATTCGTGGATCACCAACCGAATAAAACTAAAAACTACTATCGACTTAAAATCGAAGATCAAGATGGTGCATTCAATTACTCCAATATATTATTATTACAAAATATTGAAAATAAACCTTTTGCTTATTATCGGGCGGGACTTAAAGAAATTCAATTACCAGTAGTGAAAGATTCTGATTCTTATCAAATTGAACTTTATACTTCCCACGGTATAAAAATCAAACATGCCAAGGTGACTAGTGATCGGCTATCTGTGCAAGACATTCCAAAAGGAATCTATTTCTTGCGCATGGAGATCAATCAAGCGCCTTATACACAAAAAATGGTGATCTATTGATCTATAGCTTGCAGCTCTTGTAGTATATATTCAAATTCATATCCTTTTTGAAGCAGGTAGTTAATTATTTTCTTTTTGATTTCGGAGGGTTTATCCTTTATGCCTAAAATTCTTTTTTTGGTCTGAATAAGTTTAACTATGACTTGCCGGTAATCTTGATCATCAATTTCAGTTAGCGCCTTGCGAATACAATATTCCGGTATGGCATGTTGTTTCAGTGCCTGAATGATTTTCACTCTACCCCATTCATTATTTCTAAATTTTCCGCGAGCCATGGATCTTGCATATCGCTCTTCATCCAATAACTCGTCCGTAATCATCGCAGCGATGATTTGCTCCAAGTCGTCCCCTCTAAATCCGAGGGCGAGCCCTTTAGTACGCACATCCTGATGACATCGCTCCTGGAAATTGCAATATTGTCGCAATAGCGAAATACCTTCTTGTACCGTTAAGGTGACTGATGGCATGTCATTATAGTGATAAATAGGTCTTCAATGCACTGACCACATCATGTCCACCGGTGAGGTGGAGGCCTCTGATTCCGGACCGTTGAGCTCCAAGGATATTATCATAGAGATCATCGATAAAGATGGTTTGATCTGCTTCTAGCTGTGCATCTCGTAATACATATTCAAAGCAGTCGTCATTGGGTTTTCTTCGTTGCATGAGATGTGAATAATACGTTTTATCAAACCATGGATCTAATGAAGAAGTGCTGTGGTGTTTGGTCATGTATCGATTGACCCATGCTAAGTGAAGTGCGTTAGTATTACTTAAAAGATAGATGCGAAACCCTTTTGCCTTTAATTCTTTTAAAAAATCAAGACGCTCTCGTGGTATGTCGATCAGCATGGCATTCCAAGCTCGGATGATTTGTTGCGCATATACATGCGGCCGTGACCGTCGGATGAATGCATTAATAAAAAGCTCATCAGATATAAATCCTGTTTCGTATTGGTTTAAAATGGATTGGAGTTCTACCCAAGTGGTCGATGCCTGATCAGGGTGACGCAAAAGTCGGGCCATCTCCTGTGTAGTTCTGGGGATGTCGAGGTCTATAATCACATTGCCCAGATCAAAAATGATATTTTTGATAGATGACATACTACAAATTTAATGCTTTATTCGCTTGTCAAAGTTCAGTATATAAATTAAACGGTAACTTTAGGCTCATAATTGGAATATGTATTATTGTAAAAATTTATTAATTTCCTCATTCTTCATTATTTTTTCCACCCTATCTCAAGCCCAGGTTGCATCGGTAACCCTTTCAGGTGTAGTAAAAGAAAAAGAATCAAAATCTTTTCTATCTTTTGTAAATGTAATACTTAAAAAAAGTAGTGATAGTTCCTTTGTATCAGGTACTATCACTACTGAAGAGGGTCGGTATACTTTATCCGGTGTACGACCCGGCAATTATTTTTTAGAGTTTGCTTTTACTGGATTCCAAACGCATCTTCAACAGCTTTATGTTGGAAGCTTATCAGAATTTTTAGATCTTTCTGTTACAGCGCTTAATACCCAAGTACAGGCACTATCAGAAGTCACCGTACTAGCTCGTCAAGATGAAGTATCCGGCAAGATGGATAAGAAAATTTTTGGCATGGATCAAAATATCGCAGCGGCTGGAGGGTCGATCTTGCAAGTCATGCAAAACCTACCTAGTATCACGGTCGTAGATGGTAAGATTCATCTAAGAGGAAGTGATCGCGTCGCAGTACTAGTAGATGGGAAACAAACTGCTATGACTGGATTTGGCAATCAAACCAGCCTGGACAATATACCTTCTTCTAATGTTGACCGAATTGAAATTATTAACAATCCGTCTGCCAAATACGATGCCAATGGAAATGCAGGAATCATCAATATTGTATTTAAAAAAATCAAT
The DNA here is from genome assembly GCA_043719965.1 of Saprospiraceae bacterium. Taxonomy (GTDB): domain Bacteria; phylum Bacteroidota; class Bacteroidia; order Chitinophagales; family Saprospiraceae; genus JADJLQ01. The sequence goes on from JAYSTG010000531.1 coordinate 12,563, forward strand.
CAGGAGGGATGGAATGTAAAATTAGGATTGACGACTGGACTTGGAGCATTATGGATCAAAAAAGAAAACTTACCCACCATCAGGGCACAATATCAAGCTACACCAAAGTTAAATCCAGCGGCCTCTATTAATTACAGAAAAAAAAATATCAATGTCTTTGTGCAAAGCGATGTCTTTTACAATCCTACATTGAATAAAAACGAATTCATCACCCGTACCTACCCACAAGGAGAAATAATCCAGCAACAATCAAAACGTAATCGCAATACTACGTTCAAAACGATTCGGGGTGGGTTGGATTGGAATCTGCCTCAGCGAAATGTATTTTCGATTTCCGGCTTATACCACACAGAGAAAATCCTGGATTATGGGGATCAGCCTTTTTTTAATCATGACCTGAGTTTACGTAAAAAACTATGGCAATACCTTGAAGATGAACTCAAAATTACTGCAACGGCTACGACCACTTTTCAACACAAGTTTAAACAACCTGGACACTTGTTTAATGCAGGCTTGAATTATACTTTTCATCAGGAGGATGAAAAATATTTCTTTACCACTTTCGTCAAGGAATATACCAGCGAGGATGCTTTTAAACTATTATCCGATGAACACGTGACTGATTTTAATCTAGATTATATAAAGCCTTTGCGATATGGTCGATTTGAAAGTGGCGTGAAATACCGATATAGAAATATCCCTACAAACATGAAGTTCATACCTGGTCTCCACAGTCCATTGGATGTAAATGCAGGCGGCTTTGCAGTATATACAGAGAATATTCCAGCCTTATATGGAAACTATGTATACGAATCAAACAAAGTGGAGTTAGAAGCAGGATTGCGGATGGAATATGTAACGGTTCAATACAAAGTAGACCCTAATCACAACACGTATAAAAGCAATGGTTATACGTATACGCAACCCTTCCCCAATATCCGGCTGGCATATCGAATGAATGAATCTGATAAAATTTCTTTTTTCTACAATCGACGCGTGGACAGACCCTTTGAGTTAGATATCAGAGTATTCCCTAAATATGATGATGCAGAGATCGTCAAACTCGGCGACCCAGCCTTAAAGCCACAGTATACCAATCTTTTCGAAATAGGATATAAACATACTTGGGATCCTGGATACTTATATGCATCGCTCTATCATCGTGCAGCCGTAGGAACGATCACTCGCATCGCAACGATTGCACCTGGCAGTCCGATTATTTATTCTATTATGCAGAATGCGGGTAAAAGCTTTAATACTGGTGCAGAAATAATATGGAATCAAAAAATATCAAATACTTTTTCTTACAATCTTAGTCTTAATGGATATCGAAACCAATTAAATGCATTCACACTACATATGATCTATCCGGTGCCCACAGTTTATACTTCAGATCAAGAACAACTATACTCAGGTAATATTAAATGGAATGGAATCCTACAACTAGCCAAGAAATTCAAGGTGAATGTCTCAGCAGTATATCTTGCACCTGATCTGATCCCACAAGGCAAAATCGGCAGTCGATTTTCCTTGGATGCAGGTTTAAGCACTTCGATTCAAAAGGGCAAAGGGGAATTAGTATTCAATGCAACAGATTTACTCAATACGATGGTGATCTATAAACAAATTAATGGCAATGGATTTAATTACACCAGCCATGATTACTACGAGACACAAGTAATCCGTCTAGGCTACAACTATAAATTTTCAGCGAAATAAAACAGTGATTATACTTTGGTTCTTTTAGCAATCATTTGATCTACTCCGGTAGTAAATTCTTGCACCGTAGGGACATAACCTGTCTTTCCTAATGCTTTGATACTATATTGTTTGGTTTTAGGATCTCGATCTAAGTCGAATACCCAGATCGTAGGGTATCCACTGACTTGAAAGGCCTGCTGTAAAGAAGAGTTTTGAGATTGAACTTCTGCAGGCAACGATTTTCTACGAGGAAAATCTAATTCCAATAAGATTACATTTTTAGTAGCCCATTTTTTAAAATCCTCTTTCAAAAAAACTGCTGCAGAAAGTCTGTGACACCACCCACACCAATCACTACCGGTAAAATTAGCCATGATCGGTTTATTCAGTTTTTTTGATTTGGCGTATGCTTCTTCTAGGTTGGTCATCCATCCTTCATGGGTAGCGGGATAAGCTGTTTTAGATTGACCGAATACCTGAGATGAAAGTACAATAACCATGATCAAGGATATTGAGAGCTTTAAAAAGGAATTCAATTTCATATTAAAATATATAAATAAGTGATGAAAACAAGGCACAAAATTACATTTATTTTGGAAAATTGACGATATAAAACACCCTCAGATTCTTAAGATCAGGTTAAAAACTGTGGAAATTAAGGTTTGCAGTCGTAGTGCAGTGTTTCTATAAAGTTGGTGGGGAGCGGATGTTCATTCCAAGCCTTATGAATCACCATAGCGGCTCCTAAAGCTGATGCTTGAGGCACGCTAGCTGCATAAACTTTACAAGATGAAAAAGCTCTTGCCATCATATGCATGAATATTTTGTTTTTTGAAAAGCCACCATCGACATACAGTTCGAAAATTGAATTGGATTGAATCCATTGAATTGATTTTTTTTGAATTCGCACCAGGTCATAAATTAAAATATGATATGCCATTTCAGCATGATCAAAATCAAGCCAATTTCTTTTTTCAAAACCAGATCGTATTAAATCTTGAGGGCCTAAGTAAGACAGGTCATCGTTTAATCCTTGATAATCCAAGTAGTCTGTAGTGAATGAAAAGGAATGAAAATGCTTTACCTCGCAATGAAAATGTATAGCCAGTTTTTCAATATGTTCTTGATGCTCATGTCCCAAAAACAATCGGGATGCTTTCACCGGTTTTCCTTGGTAACTAAGATAGTGTAGGCAATCCTGTTGCAGGTCATGTAAGGTCAGTGATGTTTCATTGAACGGATTGAGCGCTATACACCAGGTACCTGTAGATAGCAACAAAAAAGGATGATCTATGCACAGCAAATATGGGATTAATGACGCAGAACTATCATGCAAGCCATTGCCCACGATTATTTTTTTATTTTCTATTTCAATAATAGTGCTTTGGTCTGTTGGTTGTATATCCGGAAAAACAAGATCTAATCGTTCCTCATATACCCATGCATGATATTTTTTTTGATTAAAATCCCATAACATGGTATGACAACCTATACTAGTCATTTCAGTGCAAGGCGATTTACTAAATAAATAACCAATAAATTGAGGTAAGTGTAGTGCATATTTTACTTTTGCAAATACTGTTGGCAATTGATGTTTTATTCTGAAAAGCTGCAAACCTGAATTCAGGAGGTCTAATGCAGGCGAATTGGTTTCCAAAGCGATTTGTTCTGCTGATCCATAGGTTTGATAAAAAAGTGTTTTAATGCCCTGATCTATCGGCTTCAAATAATTATATATAGGTGTTAGAGGCCGACCTGTATCATCCACCAATACGAAACTAGCGCCATAAGCTGAGAAATTAATTGCTTTTACATTAAATTCGAGGTGTTGAACTATACCATGGATTTGATCTTTACACCATGAACAAAGTGTGTCAATATCTTCGCATGGAAATCCATCCTCATCTTTGATTTCGTTTAAGGTTTGATTGTGTTCATATACGATGTTATACCCTTGATCGAATACCACTATTTTTTTATTCGTTTTACCGATGTCCAGTATAGCGATGTGAGATGACATTAAACTTTCAATTAAAAATTTATAAGCCGGTTGCCACAGCGCCGGAGCCTCGAGTATCCGTTAGTTTTGAACGTAGCTGCTGGCTTCTAAAATAGTCCATTGGACGCAGTACTCCTCCGGATCTTAATCTTGCTTCAGCTACTATAGATCGCACATCTGTCTGATATGCCGCTTGCAATATTTCTTCACATAGGCTTACATCATTATTTTGTTGTGCTGTGGATAGCGCATTGGCATCTACTAACAATGCTTTAGCGTAAGCTTGAAGAATAGCTTCCACAGATTGCAAGAGGTCTTCCAATGGATCTTTGACATTGTGTGATGCATCGATCATCCATCCTAGGTCTGATGCATGATTCATTCCACGAGCATCCATGCCTTCAACCAATTCTTTGAAAATGAGAAAGAGTTGATATGGATTGATACTTCCTACTGTAAGATCATCATCACCATACTTACTATCATTGAAATGGAAACCTCCCAATTTTTTTTCCATCAAGAGTAAGGCGACAATCTGTTCGATATTTGCATTGGCCAGGTGATGACCCAGGTCTACGAGCGTATAAGCTTGATCGCCTAATTTTTGAGCATATAATAAAGATTGACCCCAGTCCCCTACGGTCATAGAATAGAAATTGGGTTCATAGGCTTTGTATTCCACAAACATTTTCCAATCATGAGGCAATGCTTGATAGATCTGATGAAGTCCATCTAAGATGTGCTGGAATGCTGCTCTAAAATTTAATTGCCCCGGAAAACAAGATCCATCAGAAAGCCAGACTGTAATTGACTTTGAGCCCAGATCAATGCCATGCCGGATGACTTCAATATTGTGTTCTATCGCCAGTTGACGAGTAGCCTTCTCCGTATGTTGTAATGACCCAAACTTATAGCTTAGTTGCTGACCGGGTTGATCTTGGAAGGTATTGGAATTGACAGCATCAAATGTCAGTCCATATGAGGCTGCTATCGCTTTAGTTTTTTCAGGATATCGAGGGATATCCCAAGGTATATGCAATGAAATAGCCCCGCTTGATCGATTGAGCAAGTGGATCAATCCTACATCTTCGATCTTTTCCTCCAGATTACGCGGCTCTCCACCAGCAGCAAACCTTCCAAATCTCGTCCCTCCCGTACCTAAGGCCCACGATGGTATGGCGATCTGAAAGTCAATTAATTTTTGAATGATGGATTCAACTGTTGAAGTTTGATTTTTTATAAATTGAAATCGAGTTGAATGAAGGTCAAAATGGTGATCATTGTGCTGGGTTATTGTAGACGGGCTTAAATGCATGAATTTATTTATTTATTATTGTAGTAACAAAGAGAATTTGAATTTTAATAAGTTATTTATTAACAAGATTGAGGAGATGGTAAACTTGGTTGGAAGTGCTATTTTATTTGAAGATTTTTTTATTTAACCTAAGATCATTTAGGGTACTCAAATATACTGCTTGGCAAGAATCCAATTCGATGAGCCACAACTTTTAGTTTATCTGTCGACTTTAGATTGAAAGGCCGTTGATAGATAGCCCAGGATTTAGGCTCTACAGATCCTGATATGATTTTGTAGCCGATGCTTGCTCCTTTGGTTTCACAAGTGAATGATAGTGTATTACCATTGACCTGTATTTCAGGTATTTGAGTTAAAGGTTGTAGGTCACCCTTCCAGATCGAATGTACATATTCCTTTTCAGGGATCAACCCTTTATCCTGAATCTCCTGCATCCATCGATCACATTCTTTGCTAAGCGCTCTGAGTTTGTCTTGGTAAGCAGGATCAGCAGCTAGATTTTTTAATTCAAAAGGATCAAGATAGGTATCAAAGAGTTCTTCTTTTTCTTTGGTAAGCCTGAACCATTGAGCCTGATATTCATTTAATGCCTGGTCACCCCTAAGTCTTAAAAGTTCTTGCATGATAGGCATTTGCTCCCGGTACGCCACTGGAAGATAGTAGGGTTTATTCATCTCATAATTGCGTAAATATTTAAATCGATGATCGCGTACTGCACGGATCATATCATATTGCTCATCGAATCGATCAGCGCCACCATGTATATATTGTCTTCTTTTATCAGAAGCATAAGGACCTGCAAAGGCTCTACCATCTGTAAGCTTAGTGGGTTTGATATGGGCTAAAGACATCAAACTAGGTAGAAAATCTACGAAGCTAATCAATTGGCTATCGACCTGATTGGCTTGCCACTGATTTGGATAGCGGATGATCAATGGGGCGCGTAATCCTGAATCATAACAAAGTCTTTTTTGTCTGGGTAATGGGCCTCCATGATCAGCATACCAAAATATTATAGTGCTATCTAATAAGCCTTCTTTTTCCAGCTCAGCTATTATATTTTCAATCTGACTATCCATCACCATGACATTGGAATACATTCTGCGTATATCCTTTAATGCCTTAGGAGTGGTAGGAAGATAAGTAGGCACGGGAACGGATAGTGTCGAATCTATCCACAATGAATCTTTTGTTTTACCCCAGACCTGAGATTCATGAGTGACTTCAAAATTGAATATAGCAAAAAAAGGTTGGCCGGGTTGTCGGCCTTTCCAATGTGCTGTCGGACTACAATCATCCCATGCAGTCACTGGGGCTACAAATTGGTAATCTTGCTTAAATCGGTTACTACAATAATATCCAGATCGTCTTAAGTATTCACTATGCATGCGTGCATCTTTTGGTGGCATGGATTCATAGTATGGAAGGCCTGGAGGGAAAAATTTTCGTTGAGCCTCCATCATAGCTACACTAGGTCTACCGCTGGCCCAAAATCCATTGCGCATATGATGAGCTCCTACACGAGCAGGGTACATGCCTAGAGCTAATGCTGCACGACTTGGAGCACACACACCGGAAGGGCTAAAAACATTGGGATATCGAATTCCCTCTGCTGCTAATCTACTGAGGGTCGGGGTAATGATCGTAGAATCTCCGAAAGGCGGAAGGACAGGACTAAGGTCTTCAGCTACTAACCATAGAATGTTAGGTCTGAATGGAAGGAAGCGTTCATTGGTATCATTTCTGACTTGCCTTGAATGATGGCAAGCCAAGCATATAAAGAATACGAAAGATACGAAAGATACGAAAGATATAAAATTGGTTTTATACATAGATTTCAAGATAAAGATAAGTAAATTCTATGAATAGCAAAATATTGAAATGTTGTCATTTATTTATATGACAAAGGTTATTGTCTTTACTTTTTTATTAGCATGAAAGTTTTAACTAAAGCTCTTAAAATATATAAAATATTTGAGCGTTAAGATTTAAAATAGATCATATGAAAAGGAATAAAGTATTTCAGCGACCAACGTTTATACTTTCCTGCATTGCACTGTTTTTATTGCCTTATACTATCCATGCCGGATGTGACAAACCCAGTCAACTCAAAGCGGAAGCCACTGGACAACAAGTCACTTTTAAATGGTCTGGGAAAGGAACAAGTTACCTTATCGAAGTTGAAAACACCTCCACAGATGTACATGTAGTACCTGAGCAAAAAGTTAGTTCTCCATTTGTTCAGACTTTGCCCAATGGAAAATATAAATTTAAGATCCGTACACTATGTACTGGAGACAAAAGCAGTTGGAGCGATTGGGTTTCATTTGTAGTAGGTAATGTTGCCACTCCCTCGACTCCTCCTTCAGGATCTTCTGGTGGTGCTGGTAGTTCCAGTGGCTCCGGCTCTTCAGGCGATGGAGACAAAAAAAAGGATACCTGCCTTGTACCCACATTACTCATGGCAAGTGTCAGTGGAAATAAAATAAAATTTTCATGGACCGGATCAGCCAGTGAATTCCAAATAGAAGTTGAAAATAAAAAGACGGATGTGGATGTCATATCCGAACAATTAGTTTCTAATCCTTTTGTTACTACGCTACCCAATGGAACATATAAATTCAAGGTAAGAAGTGTGTGTGGAGGTAATCATAGTGATTGGAGTTCTTCGACAACTTTTGTCATTGGTAGTGATACCACTTCTTCCAGTGATGGCAAAAAAGATGACAAAGGTTCTAAAGGTTCCCGTGATACCTGCAAAGCGCCTACTCAATTGATGACAAGTATAAGTGGCAATGAAGTAACACTTTCATGGACGGGATCAGCTACTCGCTTCCAAATGGAATTGGAAAATAAGAGTACTGATAAAAAAATTATTGATGAGCAAATGGTTTCCAATCCATTCATGATTACATTGCCTGATGGAAAGTATAAATTTAAAGTGAGGAGCGTGTGCGATAGCAGTGACCATAGTAAGTGGAGCGCTGCTGAAAATTTCAAATTAGGGATTGATACTGCTTCTTCAGGAGGCAGTGATGACGATGAGGATGACGACGGGGACGATGAGGATGATGGTGATGACGATGACGATGATAAAGATTCCACCAATATGCGTGATACCTGTAAAGCTCCTACTCAATTGATGGCAAGTGTCAGCGGCAATGAAGTAAAACTTTCGTGGACTGGGTCAGCGACTCAATTCCAGATGGAATTAGAAAATAAAAGTACAGATCAGGACATTATTGATGAGCAAATAGTCACCAATCCGTTCACGATTACATTGGCTGATGGGAAATATAAATTTAAAGTAAGAAGTGTATGCGACAGCAGTGATCATAGTAAATGGAGTGAGTCTGAAAATTTTAAAATTGGAATTGACACGGCTTCCTCAGGGAGTGATGATGATGATGATGGCAGAGATTCTACAGATAATCGCGATACGTGCAAAGCACCTACTCAATTGATGGCTAGTGTCAACGGCAATGAAGTGAAACTTTCTTGGACCGGTTCCGCACCTCAATTCCAAATGGAATTAGAAAATAAAAAAACGGATAAAGATATCATTGATGAACAAATCGTTTCAAATCCCTTCATGATTACTTTGCCGGCTGGCAACTATAAATTTAAAGTAAGAAGTTTATGCGACAGCAGTGATCATGGGGATTGGAGCAAAGATGTCAGCTTCAAGGTTGGAAGTGATTCCGTCACCACTGTTAATCCTCCTACTTCAAATAATAATTCAGCAGGGACTGCCAAATTGCAATGTGCAATGCCTACAAGCGCAGTGGTCAATCCACTATCCAATTCCAGTGTTACACTTTCTTGGATCGCCGCATCTAACGTAAAAAGATATCAACTGGAAGTAGAATCTCAGGAAAATACACCAGCATTTAATCAGAAATTGACTGTATCCTCTACTTCTGCGATCATACAAGGTTTGATAGTAGGGGGCATTTACAAATTTAAAGTAAGATCATTGTGTACCTCTTCCAATAGCAATTATACTCTACCGATTTTATATACCGTGCCGATGAATCTTACTCAAAATAAAAACCTGGAAAGGAGAGCAAATAGCTTGGCTATTCAAATGGACATTTATCCCAATCCTACCGTTTCTAATTTGACTTTGCAAATTGCCAATCCAGGAAATCGCAAAGGAACCATACAAATCTTGAATATAGATGGCCAAGTCAAGTCCGAATGGCAGAATATTTCATTGACCCATTCTATGCCTATCGATATATCAAGCCTGAATACAGGGTTATACTATGTTCGTATCTGGTCCAACGATGCTCAAGTGATCAAAAAACTGATAGTGCAGTAGAAGCAGCTAGGTAGTAATTATATTTTGTAACTCGGAAGGTGGATCAATTCCATCTTCCGAGTTTTTTTGTTTTAGAGCGGAGTTCAAATTTGTAAGTAAACCTTAGAGATGAATTTCATTGTTTAAGTGAACAAAAACAGCGGCAATAGAAAATTAAATAAGAGTATCAGCCCTTTGGGCAATTCATGCCTAATGCATGAATTGGGTTGAAGACGATGATTTTTAGTAATTATAAAAGAATTTCGATAATGCGTTTTTATTTTCTGTTCCCATCTTTTCGATTTCAACTCTATATTTGTTAAAAACCTCATTATATTCGTTAAAATCAATTTTTCCTTGAGTGATCATACCCTCTAGTTCGTTTAAATTTTTAATAATGGACGCGCACTCAGCGGGTCATCAAGCTCATTTATTAGATTCTTGAAATTTGAGATTTTCTTTTTTTGATCAGATGTACATTTTACAGTAAATAACTTTATTGTACTACTGGTCCTCAAAGCAATAGATGGAAATCCCCAAGAACCCATGCCTGTACAAGACACACTGCCACCATATTCGGTATCAAGCATTCCAGTGGCGAAATAGGCGTAACTCGTACAAGAGGCATCTTTCAATTCAAATCCGTATAACCCAACTGAAAATAAAATAATACTGAAGAAGGAGAATACTTTAGTTTCGTTTCATTTCAGCTACTTTAGTGGGATCCTTGGGATCGACTTTGACCCATTTGACATCCGTCATAGCGATATCGCAATAGTCGGTACTGTAAAACCAACCATTCCAAAACCAATCCAGATCTACGCCTGAAGCATCTTCTATCGTGCGAAAAAAATCTGCTGGATAAGGTTGTTTGAAAGCCCATCGTCTGGAATGTTCTTTGATCTTTACTTAAAATCTCATTGGCATTTTGAAGTTCGCCGGTAGCTGCGACCAGATGATCAGAGGGTACGGTGATAGCAACATCAAAGTTGCAAAATCCTACGGTATACTCTCCTTGTCCCAGGAATTGTTTATTCTGCCAACCTTCGATATCATTGTACACACATAAGCGTGGATGAAACTGAGCGATGGTATAGAGATAGTTTTTATCCTCTGCAAAATATTCGTAACCGGATCTGCCACCAAGTTTCATTCGATCATTGTCGATACTAATTGTTTTTTATTATTAGTAATAGGATTGATTGATACGAATCGAATTTCCAGAGACAAAAGGCTTTCGATGTTTGATCCTAATGATTATCATCGATTGATTAACAGAATAGGATCTTATTCCAATCTTATTATACTTCGTAATATTTGGACAGCAGTAGACAATATCATGAATAGATCTGTGGGTGAATTCAAAAATAATTACATAGAGCTTTCTAAAAAATTATCTTTAGAAATTAAAGAAAATTACCTTAATTCAAGTCAAGGTTTTGAAAGCGCAGATATATATTCATT
>JAYSTG010000532.1:0-2990 GCA_043719965.1 Saprospiraceae bacterium
TGAGTGGTTCCACTATGAGTCGGAGTAAGCAGTATAGAATTCGTACCTTGCCCAGATGAAATATATGCATTTTGATACCCCGATAGTTGGCTCCATGTATAGGTAACACCCGAAACATTCAACACATTAAAATTTTGTACAGAGGTACCGGTGATATTGAATGATCCGTTAGCAAAGCCAGGTCCTTGCATCCTTCCAATATAGGTGTAAAATTTTGTTGAGCCTACTTGTCCATCATAATGATAATAAGAATCATTTAGGTTGTGTCCTACTAAAGGTCCGTCATTGCCATATTTGGATAAATATTTGACACCCACAGGAGTATTTTCCTTAACTGCTCCATGAGTACCTGAAAAATTTAAAGTATAATACACAACTTTAGCGTTTGACTCCGAACAAACTTCAACATACATTGCCATCGTGCTCCAATGCACCAAAAGTAATAGTTGGGCAAGTATAAGGTGGTGATATAAATTGCCCGTTATAGGATGGAGCAGTACAGCCATTTTCAAAATAAGCTCTTACAAATCCAAAACAGTTGTAATTTAGATTGCAATTGGATATCTTTTTTGATCCATACAATGATTCATTGATGTACCACTGGGCATCCGTAAAATTACTGCACTGGGCCTGTAATTTTATGTGAGCGAAAAAAGACAATAAACATAAAAATATAATCTTGCAATCAAGTACATTCTTCATGATGTGTAATTTTAATAGTACTAAATTACGATTTTTTTTCATTTAAGTCAAGCCTTCAATTCTTAAGTAAAGTCGAGTAGATCGGAGGGGATTTCTCCCTCGAACCTCTCACAGGACCGTACGTGACAATCTCTCGTCATACGGCTTTTATTATTCAGGAATTTACTTCCTTTGTTTAAATAATAAGAAAGCCAATATAAAAAATGACGGCCCAAACCTTAATATCAAGTCCGATTATACTATTCCCTTTATCCTTACTAAAATCTGATTTCAACCCGCAATCCCCTCATTAATTTAGGGCATCATAGTACCCATGTTCTTTACCATTCCCTGCCATCAAGAGCAAAACATAAACTTACCTACTCACAATAAAATGAAAAACCCTGTTCTCAAGACCTTCCTGCAATACGATAGAATACACCCCATTAGGCACATCGCTAAGATCAAAGGATTCTGAATAATTATTCAATCCCTGGATTTTTCTGGCATGGCGAATATTTCCGGTGACATCATAGATGCGGATGGTGACATCACTAGGATCACTTACTAAGACGATGGCCAAAGTGAATATACCTTTATTTGGATTTGGAAACAATCGGACGGACTTAAGGCTATATCTATTAACCTAATTTTAGATTTAAAATATTTAAAAATATGAAAGTCAATGTCAGGAGGCAAGCTCCTGATAGCGAGTCTAACCTCGCTGCAGACTATGAAAAGATCGGTGCTGGAATAGAACTACAAGATTTTAAGATTTCAGAAGAGAGTGAAAATTATTCTGATATTGATCGGGGTGAGATGAAAAAAAATCACATGAACTTAAAAATGAAAACCCAATTTAGTGAGACTTTCTATTACTTTCTTCCCATATTTTTGGGTTTCTGCTGATATGAATCACGGCAAATATTTCCACCAAAAGCAGTTTGCTGTCAATGATATAATGTACTATAAATGGGAATTTTTTAATAATCATACAACGTACATCGGTATATCGAATAGTGTACAAGTTAGCATCTTTTTTGAGGGAGTTAATTTGTAATTTGGTTTGTTTTTGAAACCTAGAGCTTAATCCTTGCTATTGCTCATTATACCAGTCAGTTGCATTTTGAATATCCTGTAAAGCTTCTTCTTCAATTTTTAATTTATAAGTAGTCATTACGGCTTTAAGTTTTTAGAAGCTTCATCCCAATCTAACATCTTGCTTGGGTCAGCTTTGCTTTTTTGGGTTCTGTCCAGTACTAATTTTTGATGCTCAACAGGAATATCAATATTTTCATTCCAAATAAACTCATTCAGTTTTATTTTTTCTGAGGGCGATAATTGTTTTACCACTTCGAGTAATTGTTGAAAATTAAGATTAACATTTAACTTTAGACTATTCATAATATTCAGATTTTTCAAATGCTTTTTTTGTTTAAAATTTTGAATGTAGATATTAACCTCATTAAATAAAATAAAATAAAATAAAATTGAAGCCAATATCCACCTTTCGAATATCATTGATGTGTTCAACTTTTTCTTTATCAAGAACAGCGTTTTCACTTTCTCCAATTAAAAAATCAATAGTAACCCTGAAAACTTTAGCCATTTTGGTTACCATTTCTATTGGAGATAAATTTTCATTTCGTTCATATTTACCAATAATCTTTCTAGAGAGCTTAAATTTATTGACCCAATCCCCTCTAAGAGTAATTATTCCAATGTTTAACGTATCTTTTCAGTATTACATTGATTTTACAAAGATATGAGAAATATTGTGCATAAAAAAGTCAAGAATCATTTGTCAATTGGGTTATAGTTTTATAATAAGCAACTTTTAAAAAGTGTATAATTATATCTCCCACTTTTTCCCTATCTTCCCACAGTGAACATCAAGCTCCAGGCACGAATCTTCCTGCTTCTGCTAAGCCTAGCGAGCTATGCCACCCAGGCCCAACGCTTCCCTGTTGCCGCCACCATCCAGATCCTTCCACCCTACACCCCCTATCTCTCCGATTATATATCACCTGGAGAAGATCGTATACGCATCACGCTGGTACTACTAGATCAGCGAGAACCTTCCGTACAAGTGAAGTTGCGACTACAAGTGCAAGGGCAAGGCTATAGTTTTTCATCCGATCCTAAAAGCGCTTTTACCCCACTGACCTTACAAGCCAATGTACCGCTCACCCTGACCAATGCAGATCTCAGACCCTACATCACAGCAGGCGCGAGTGTTATCCAAAGCATACGCAGAAGACCTAATCAATCCAAACTCCAGGAAGGGCTCTATCAATTTTGTATAGAAG
>JAYSTG010000533.1:0-2988 GCA_043719965.1 Saprospiraceae bacterium
CATCTGCTGATTCATGGATCGCCGACTCAATGTCGTCTTCGGTGGGTTTGGATTTGGACTCAGACTTGCAAGCAATAAATACTAACAACGTAGAGGCGATTAAGCATAAAAAGATTTTTCTCATGTTTCGAATTTAGTTATTTCAACTCAATTGTCATCCATATAATTCCCAAAGGACGAAAAGATTCGATGAAGTAGTTAAATTAAAGGATCAACAACCTGCGATTCAAAACTAGGTTAGTAGAAAAAGCCAGAAGTAAGAAAAACTGAAAACATGAAAACTTAGTATGAACTGACTATATTTCGCTCCAGAAATTATTAAATTAAAGGTACCCTTGAATCAATTTATAGGTCCATGAAAAAGCTTACACTACTATTCTTTTTATATGTAAACCTTTCGTTAGGACAAATTCCGCTATCCCACCTCACGGTAGAAAAAATCATGCGAGACCCTAAATGGATTGGAAGCTCTCCATCTGCTATACAATGGGATGTCCAAAGTAATAGTTTTTATTTTAGATGGAATCCAGATCAAGCTGAGGCAGATTCATTGTATTATTTTTCGCCAGGTCAAGCGAAGCCCATAAAATTGACGGGATCGCAAAGGGCTCAGCTCACTACCTACGATGACTTGGTCTATAGTAAAGTTCGATCTATGTGGGTCTTTAGTAAGCACAACAATATTTATTTTCAAAGTACAGACCACACCTTTCCTATTGCTATCTGCAAAACCGAAGACGCAGAATTTAATCCAATGTTTTCTTTCGATGAAACCGCTGTAGTCTGTGCCGGGGGTGATAATCTCTTTGCCTGGAATATTGCAGATGGGTCCACCATTCAATTGACCAATTTTCAAAGAAAAGGCCCACCAAAAACTATTCCTAAAGATAATGCACAAGATACTTGGCTAAAAGAAGATCAGTTGAGAATATTTGAGATCTTGAATGAACGAAAAAGAAAAAAAGATGTAGCTGATTCGTTGAATGGTATTTTTCGTTCCATGTTTGAAACAAAGCCTTTAAAAGCTATATATGTAAATGATAAAGCCATAACAGGCCAACAAATCAGCCCTGATGGCCGATATATTACTTATAAGCTATTGAATTCGATGCGAGGCAGATCTACCATAGTGCCAAACTATGTTACCTCATCAGGATATACAGATCCCATGACCGCAAGAAGTAAAACAGGATTTGCAGAAAGCCCTCAAGAACTTATGATCTATGATCGACATTTAGACTCTGTATATCCAGTCAAAATCAAATTATTACCTGGTATTCAAGATATAGAATCATTTTATAAAGATTATCCTGAAAACTCTTTTAGAAAAAAACCAAGAACAAATTTTATATGGAACAAGAACAAAAAAGTAAAGAGACCATAGGTCCTTTGAATTTCATCATTCTTATCCTTTCTATTTATGTGTTAGGGGCATTGATCGTAGACACTTTGATGAAAGTCCCGCCGGAGATTTCTAAAATCTTGCTTTTCGTCGACAATTTGGTATGTATAGTTTTTTTATATGATTTTATTTTGCGTTTTAAACAAGCAGAAAGCAAACTCCGATTTATGCGTTGGGGATGGATAGACCTCTTGTCAAGCATTCCATTCATTGACTTTTTAAGGGCAGGGCGACTACTGCGATTAATAAGACTATTGAGAATCGTACGTGCCTTCAAATCAACTTCTCAGTTGGTGCATCATGTTTTCAGAAAACGAGCCAATGGAGCCATTACTATGGCGGTCGTGATTGCAGCTATGATGTTAATCTTTTCTTCTATAGCCGTGCTTCAGGTCGAAACCGACACGAACAGCAACATTAAAACTGCAGAGGATGCACTTTGGTGGGCTATGACTACGATTACCACCGTGGGTTATGGAGATCGATACCCTGTGACTACCGAAGGCAGGATCATCGGTGCAATACTGATGGTTGTTGGTATTGGATTGTTCGGTACTTTTAGCGGTTTTGTATCTTCCTGGCTTCATGAAGGCGTCCAGAATGCCAATGTTGTCAATGATAATAAATAATGTGTATTACCCTAAAATTTGATGATGAATAATCCAGATATTAAAATCTTAAAAACTGAAATCTTATCTGACCATTGGTATACCCTCAAAAAAGTCACTTTTGAGCAACGAAATAAACATCATGAATGGGAGTTGGTAGTAAGAGAAGCCTATGATCGAGGCAATGGCGCTGCAATCCTTTTGTATAACCCTGCAAGTCAATCTATAATTCTTACGAAACAATTTAGAATGCCTTCCTATATTAATGGCAATGAAGATGGCATGATGATCGAAGTGTGTGCTGGGCTGCTCGATGATCTTCAGCCAGAAGTATGTATTAGAAAAGAGACTGAAGAGGAGACCGGATATCGAGTGAATGCGGTAACTAAAGTCATGGAAGCCTATATGTCACCAGGCTCAGTGACTGAAAAGTTACATTTTTTTTTAGCCCAGTACGAGCAGACTATGAAAGTCAGCGAAGGAGGAGGTTTGGACGATGATCATGAAAATATTGATGTAATAGAAATAAAATTTGACAAAGCTATAGCCATGGTAGCATCCGGGGCGATTCAAGACGCTAAGACCATCCTTTTGATCCAGTACCTTCAAATCAACCATAATTTATGGACCATATAAAACTAATTTGATTTTTTACTGTTACTTTGTTATGATTCTAATCTATATACTTTTATTAATATTTATCTTTGTACTCATGAATCTAATCTTTCATTTTGTTTCTTGGAGCACCATTTTGAGCATAATGGCAATACCTTTTACACGAGGGACAGTCGGTCAACGACCTGTTCAATCGTCTGCTGGAATCCAAACTTTCTACGATTTTAGCTTAAAGGAATTAGATGGTAGTTCCACCATAGATCTTTCAATGTACAAAGGCAAAAAAGTGATAATACTCAATGTAGCTTCAGCATGTGGTTATACCCCACAATATGCTGATTGGCAAAAATTTCATGAGCTCCG
>JAYSTG010000534.1:0-2987 GCA_043719965.1 Saprospiraceae bacterium
ACTCAATAAAGTAGAACTAATCAACCCACCGATCAAGACCATGGCTAATGGTGAGATCAAAGGTGAATTTTCAAGTACTAAAGGGATCATCCCACCAATGGCTGTCATAGAGGTAAGGAGTATAGGGAGAAATCTAGTCTCAGCTCCATTCATGATCGCTTCCTGGAGTCCCATACCGCCCTCTCTGAGATGATTGGTGTAATCGACTAATAGAATGGAGTTTTTAATTTCTATACCCATCAAAGCAATGATACCGATCGTGGCAACAAACGATAATGTCTCACCGCCAACCCACAAAGCACCTAAAGCACCGACGACGCCCAGCGGAACTACGGATAATACGATCATCGTACTTTTAAAGGTTCTAAACTCCAAGACCAGAATAGCAAATAAACAAAAAACAGAAATCATCACGATGGTACCCATCCCACTAAAAGATTCTTCCTGGCTTTCTTTTTCTCCAGCAGTAATGATTCGATAACCAAGGGGTAATTGTATAGACTTGGTTTTATCTTCGATATCGGATATCAATTGCATGGTATTGTATCCCGTCTTTACAAATGCAGTAACCGAAGTAAACCGTTCTTTATTAAAATGCTGTATGAATAAAGGCGAATCATCCAACGACAAGGTTGCAATTTGTTTGAGCGGTATTTGAGCTCCAGATAATGATTGGACATACAATTGATCGAATATATCCAGACTATGCGAAAGATCCACTTTGCCCACGCTCACCTGTATCGTCTTTTCTTCGCCATCCGTTTCAATCATTTCACCGACCTCCAGTCCGGCCAAGCCCAATCTGACCGTCTTAGCTACTTCAGTAGGAAGCACCCCTAGTATGCCAGCTTTCGTTTTGTCAATCTTTACATTCAAGTCAGTCTTAGGTACACGGATGGTATTTTGAATTGTTTGTGTACCCTCTGAAGTTTGGATTATTTTCTCCAATATAGTAGCATATTTTTTTAAGGAATCGATATGATCGCCAATAAGTCTGAATTCAATGGGTGCTAAGACCGGAGTCCCCTGCTGAAACATTTTTACTTCCACCTCTGCTTCAGGCAACCTTTCATATCGTTTACGCAGACTATCGGTCAGTGCAGTAATAGCAGGCACATCGAAAGTAGAGGGTACTTGTACCAACAACTGAGCAAAATTCGGGGTGTAATTTTGTTGGAATTCATTATAATATACTCTGGGATTACCCTTACCAACATTGGTGCTCACAGAGATCACATTGGATTGCTGTAATAAATCTTGTTCGATACGACGGGCTATACGATTAGTTTCACTCAAGCTGGTACCAGATGCCGCTTTAATATTGATATTAAACATGGGCTTATCAGATTTCGGAAACAAACTGAATCCAATAACGGGAACAATCATCAAACTTGAAAAAAAGATCAGTATGGTGCTCAATATCGTAATTACAGGATGCTTAAAAGACCATGTCAAGAGATGCGCATAGGGATCATTGATATATTTTTTAAATGCTCGCATAAAAAAATTGCCTTCAGCCCGTTCATGCTTCTTTAATAATAAACTGGATAAAAACGGAATGATAGTCAATGCAACAAATAATGAAGCTATGATCGTGAATAACACGGCCAAGGGCATGCTCCGTATAAATTCACCGGCACCTTCTGGCAAAAAAGCCAGAGGCAAGAATGCGAATATTAATGTAGCAGTACATCCCAAAACGGCAACGAATATCTGCTTAGTCGCCACGATAGCAGCTTCCTTTCTTGAATAACCCTGCCGCATAAATCGTTCTATATTCTCTACGACGACTATCGAGTCATCTACCAACAAACCTAGCGCAATGACCATGCCGACAATACTCAATTGATTTAGCGTAAAGCCAAATAAATGTAATAGTGCCAACCCTATTGCTAAGGATAACGGAATGCTGATCATCACCACCATAGAAGCGCGGAATCCTAAGGGTACGAGGGTGATTAATACGAGTAAGATAGCAATAGAAAAATCTAGAGTGAGTCCTCCAAGTCGATGAGTGACACTCACTTCCTGGTCAAAAGCATGCTGGAGTTGTACCTGTGCAGGTAATCGATTTTCGAATTCTTTTAAAATCTTTTCCATACTTGCTCTCGCAGTGATGATGTTTTTTCTATCTTTTAATGCAGATAGCACCCAGACTGCGGGCTTGCCATTGAATCGAGCAATATGATTTTTTTCGGATTGAATCGAATAGACATCTGCAATTTCACTTAATCTTACCAGCTGACCACCTGAGCCAGTATGAACTACGATATTTCTGATTTCATCTAATGTTTTGAATTCGCTATTGGTTTTGATATTGTATCGTTTGGTACCTAAATCTATTGTACCACCGGGTATATTGATATTATTTTGAGCTATAGCGCCCATGACTTGATTGACACCAATCCCCATGCTCGCCATCCGATTTAATTTTAGTTGAATATCTATTTTTTCATTGGGCAGTCCTTGAATCTTTACCCATTTTAAATCTTTCACTCGCTCCAGGTTGCGCTTCAAATCTTCAGCCAGGTCATTGATCTCGGTCGTGGAAGCAGTCTCGGAGATCAATGCGGATTGCAGTATCACTACATCAGACGATGAAGCTCTTTCCACTCTCAATTCCAAAAGGCCTTGAGGTAGATCTGGTCTGATTTTATTCATTTCGCGATTGACATCATTGTTTTTATTGTCTACATTGACACCATAGTTGAAGTCAATCTGACAAAGCATCAAACCGTCAGAACAAAAGGTGACCATTTTTTTGACATCTCCAAGATTGAATATGGCCTCTTCGATAGGATCAGCTACTAACTGTTCCATATCCGTAGGATTGGTGCCAGGATATACAGCGAGAACTATAAAGATGGGTGCGCCAAATGGAGGGTCTTCACCTCTCGGCATATTAAGTAAAGAATTCGCCCCCAAGGCTAATGCCAGAATAAATATGATAATGGTAAACTGGTAATTTTTGACAGAAAACGAAGTAA
>JAYSTG010000535.1:0-23254 GCA_043719965.1 Saprospiraceae bacterium
ACCAGCACCGATGCGTCCTTATGACGGTCTTCCACATTTGAGATGGTGGCGCACTTTTATGGAATATGGCAATGGTATAATGGGTGATATGTGTGTACATATGTTCGATACGGTACGCTGGATGCTGAATCTTGGATGGCCCAAGAGTATAGTTTCAACGGGAGGAATCTATGTACAAAAAGGTGGTAAGTCAAATATACCGGATACCCAAACTGCAGTCTTTAAATATGATGACCTCGATTGTGTATGGCAACAAAGATCCTGGGGCATTGCACCAGACCCAGATTATCCCTGGTCATTTACTTTATACGGAGAGAAAGGAATGTTGAAAGGTAGTACGATGAAATGTGACTTTACACCTTTTGGAGAAGGTGGTCAAAAAATTCATAAAGATGTAGTCTTTGAAAAAGAAAAGTATCCGGAAGATCTTACAGAGGACCGCATAGAATTGAATGCCGCACCAGCGACAAGATTACATATGCTTGATTTTTTAAAAGCTATTGATGATAAAAGTAGACCCGTCGCAGATATCGAAGAAGGACATATATCCACGGCGTGTTGTATCCTTGCCAATCACTCTATGCAGACTGGTAGAATAATCAAATATGATCCAAAAAAGAGGATGATCATCGGGGATCCTGAAGCCAATAAATTATTGCAAAGAGCATATCGAAAACCCTGGATTCATCCTGATCCCATAAAAGTATGAAAGCCTAAAACTGAACCGGTGTTGAATTGCGTATTGGTATTGATTGAAAGAATATAAAAATTCAAGGATTGAAGTATTTAATAGAACTTGTATTTTGTTTTATGGTTGTATCCATCATGGGCATAGGCTGTAAAAGACCCAACCTTATCGATGCAGAACTCAATCCCTCTCCTGCACTGACTCCCGCTCAAGCATTAAAATCCTTTCAACTAGAGCCAGGATTAAAAATACAATTGGTTGCCTCAGAGCCTATGGTACAAGACCCTGTAGTCATGACCTTTGACGAAGATGGAAGATTATGGGTAGTAGAGATGCGTGGATTTATGCCAGATATCGATGGCAATGGAGAGCAAGATCGAGTGGGGAGGATATCTATTCTGAAAGATATTAATGGTGATGGAATCATGGATTCTTCGAGGATTTATATAGATAGCCTCATTCTACCACGGGCCATTGCATTGGTACCGCATGGTGCATTGATCGTTGAAAACGCAGCACTATGGTTGACTCAAGATATAGATGGCGATTTTCAAGCTGATCTCAAAACGTTGATAGATTCTACTTATGGTGGCAATTTACTCCCTGAGCATTCTGGAAATGGACTGTGGCGAGGCTTAGACAATTGGTATTACAATGTAAAATCAAAACTTAGATACCGATTGCAACTAGGGCGATGGATCAGAGACAGCACTGAGTTTAGAGGGCAGTGGGGGCTTAGCCATGATGATGAAGGTCGATTATTTTATAATTATAATTGGTCTCAACTTCATGCAGACCTCGTACCGCCTAATTATTTTTCAAGGAATAAAAATCATACTACTACTACTGGATTAGATCATGGGCTCACATTGGATCGAAGGATATTTCCCATCCGCGCTACACCGGCTGTCAATCGTGGATACATACCAGGTACCTTGGATGCACAAGGTCGATTATTAGAGTTCACTGCTGCCTGTTCTCCATTTTATTATAGAGGTTCTACATTGCCTCATGAATATTATGGAAATGTTTTTGTGTGTGAACCTTCCGGTAATTTGATTAAGCGAAACATTACCCGCGAAACGGGATTAATATTAACAGCCTATGATCCTCATCCGGGTCGTGAGTTTTTAGCTTCCACAGATGAACGTTTTCGACCGGTGTATCTGACTTCAGGCCCGGATGGATCGCTATACATAGCGGATATGTACAGAGGACTCATTCAACATGGAGCTTATGTCACTCCTTATCTTCGTGATCAGACCATAAAACGCAATTTGGTGCTACCTATCCATCGTGGGCGTATCTGGAAAGTAGTTCCAGAACAATTTACCATGCCTGAACTTCCGAAGCTTTCGACTTTGACTGCTGTAAATATTATACCCTATCTATCGCATCCCAACGGTTGGTATCGAGACATGGCCCAAAAACTATTAGTTGAAAAAGGCGATGAAATCATAGCGCAAGACATAAAACATATAGCTCTCGAAGGATTGTCTCCATTGGGCAGATTACATGCACTTTGGACTTTGGAAGGGACAGGCTCGTTGACATCAGATCTCTTGTTTAATGTATTACCGGATTCCAATCCATTGATCCAAGCTCACGCCATTCGATTAATAGAAAATTTAGCAAAAAACGATAATGTCGTGCGGTCACGAATGGGGAGTGAATTAAATAGGCTCTGGCCGAATGCAACAGAAAAAGTATTATTGCAAATAGCATTGAGTGCAGGGGCAATGGACAAAAAAGATGCCTTGCCAATATTGGTAGGCATAATACAAGCCCAGGATACTACTGCATTGATACGTGATGCCGTGTTGAGTAGCTTATTTCATCAAGAATATGATTTTTTTGAATTGTTGTTGCATGCTTCTTGGATTAAAAATTACAGCCCTGCTAAAGAAATATTTTTAGAAATGCTCACTACAGCTATTTTGAGAAATAGAAAATCAGATGAATTGAATAAGCTTTTATCTCACCTTGCTGTGCCAGATACTATGGACTGGTATACAAAAAGTATTTTGACTGGACTCGCCATTCAGGGTTATGATCAGAATTTCAAACCCATCAAAATTTCCAGCATGCCTAAAATATTGAATAACGCTACACTCCATCTGGATACTACCCGCTTAAAAATATTGAATCAAATGTTTGAATGGCCTGGACACAAAGTGATTCCTTCCCATCCTGCGACTTCCGCTGGATCAGCTCGGATAGATCCTAAACAATTTACGCTAGGGAGGCAACAATATTTGTCTACTTGTGCAGGATGTCATGGTGTTGATGGCAATGGGGTCAATCGATTTGCCCCGACGCTGATAGGATCAGAATGGGTATTGGGCAATGAAAAAAGATTGGCTCTTTTATTATTACACGGCATTGAGGGGCCTATTGAAGTCAAAGGAAAAAGATATGATGTCCCTGAGATCTTACCTGTGATGCCTTCGCATGCAAGTTTGGATGATGGCAAAATAGCCGCTATCATCAGTTATATCAGAAATGAATGGGGCAACAGAGCCTCTCCGGTTACAGGTAGGTTGGTAGGCGGTACAAGAATACTTTCACAAGGCAGAGTAATGCCATGGACAGTGGGTGAATTGGAAAAACATATTAGAGATACAGTACCTAAGCATTAAAATTTAGACCAACGGATTAAACCAGGGTTATTAAAATTCATTACAATGAATAATATATTAAAATCAGAAACAAGTGGATTATGTAATGGCCGCAGAGATTTTTTAAGTCAGGTATCATGGTTAGCTCTTAGCCCGGCCTTTACAGAAATTTCTAATCTATTTAAAGATTCCCGCATGGGTATCGTAGTACATTCTTATGCTTTTAGATGGAATCCTAAACTTGAAAGTAAATCCTATCCGGGATTTATGAATGCACTAGACCTGTTAGAACATTGTAGCCAGATTGGTGCAGGAGGTATACAAGTAATGACAAAAGATTGGAGTGCCGACTTTGTAAAAAAGTTAAGAGACCGACGGGAAAAACTAGGATTATTTCTGGAGGGGTCCATCAGCGTACCTTCTAATAAAAATGATGTTGTCAGATTTGAAAAGGAATTATTGCTAGCCAAAGAAGCCGGCGTCAGTATAGTAAGAACGGTATGTTCCTCTGGTCGCAGATATGAAGCATATCATAGTGCAGAAGAGTTTAAAATGGCCAAGCAGCAAGCGCTGATGAATTTACAACTCGCCGCCCCTATGCTTCGAAAGCATAAAATGAAACTTGCTGTAGAAAATCATAAGGATTGGAGAGCAACAGAACAGGTAGAATTGATTAAAAACCTACAAAGTGAGTGGATAGGCGTTACGCTCGATTTCGGGAATAGTATTGCACTCCTGGAAGATCCTATGGAAGTAGTCAAAACGTTGGCCCCTTATGTATTTACAACGCATGTAAAAGATATGGGTTTGGATGAATACCAGGATGGGTTTCTATTATCTGAAGTACCTATGGGCCAAGGAATGCTGAATCTGCCCGAGATGATAGCCATTTGTAAACTATACAATCCGAACGTGAAATTTAATCTAGAGATGATCACAAGAGACCCCTTGGAGATACCGTGCTTGAAAGATTCTTATTGGTCTACTTTCGAGGGTGTTCACGCTTCAGAATTGGCCAGAAGTCTTCGTATGGTGAAACAATATAAATTTAAGCCAGCACTTCCTCGCGTCTCCCATTTGAATATTGAAGATAAACTTGATGTAGAAGAAAAAAACATTTTAAAAAGTCTTGATTTCGGTAAGACCAACTTAGGTTTAAAATAAAACGATCAACATGAAAACTTCTTTCCTACCTGGTATTAAACTTTTTGATTTAACCGGTAAATCAGCAATCATCACCGGAGGATCTAAGGGATTGGGATTGGCTATGGCCGCTGGCCTGGCATCTGCTGGCGCCAATATCATGATAGTAAATAGAAATGAAGCTGAAGGAGTACTAGCTGCTGACGAGCTTAAAGAACAATACCCTGTGCGTGTGATTTCCTATAAGACAGATATCACTGACCAACTGCAAACGGAGGCTATGGCAAATTTTGCTGTGGAATCATTTGGTGCAATCGATATCCTGATCAATAGTGCAGGCATCAATATTCGGGGTGGAATCAATGAAGTGAGTTTGGAGGATTTCAATAAAGTAATGGCCGTGAATGTTACTGGGACATGGCTGGCCAGTAGGGCAGTCATACCGTATATGAAAAACCAGGGTAACGGTAAGATCATAAATCTAGCAAGTACCCTTGGTCTTGTCGGATTAGCTAATCGTACTCCATACACTTCCAGTAAGGGTGCAGTAGTACAAATGACTAGGGCACTAGGACTCGAGCTTGCTCCTTTTAATATCAATGTCAATGCAATCTGTCCAGGCCCGTTTCTCACCGAGATGAATTTATCCATCGGCGATACAGAGGAAACCAAAAAATTTATTGTGGGTGCCACCGCTTTATCTAGATGGGCAAGGTTAGAAGAGATCCAAGGGGCAGCCATATTTTTAGCAAGCCAAGCTTCATCTTATATGGTGGGCTCTATAGTCGCGGTCGATGGTGGTTGGACCGCAAAATAAATCATGAATTAGAGCTATCGAATTTTTAGATTTAATTCAACGGGGTAAATTCAGAAAACATATTCCCAATCTCTTTCACAGCATTTGTAGGTAAAAACTGGCACACAGCGCCAAATTCGTTCCACATGGCTAATACAGCAGCATTAGAATGTGCAGCATTGATCGCTTCCTTGGATATCCATTCAAAGATTTCTAGCACCGTACCATCCTCGGACTTCATGGCAATCGGTCGGCGATCGGTCACCAGTTGAAGATCCAATAACCTTTGATGATGTGAGGCCACTAAAGCATCTAGTTCTTTTTCTTTACCGACAAACGGCTTATATACAGCAATAGAAATTCTTGGATTCATGTATTAAAAATAAGAGTTTTGTTCAAGATTTCACTTGCCCTAATCGCAAAATCCCCCGTGCTTGTGACAATGTCCCAAAAAGATGAGTTAAGGAGTAAGTTTTAAGCATAATACGACTAAAGCCTAAACTTTTTTACCAATTAAAGTATAAACTCTCTAATACGCGCTTATTTTCGCTGATATATCTAAAGAAGCTCGTAATCCGTTTTTAAGATCGAAATGACCTATTGTGATAGGTACAATATTGCCTCTACAGTCTATTTTTCTCCACCACCTTCTCCAATTCATCCCTATAATTTTTCCCGATGGGTAATAGTTTGGATTGCCCTTTCTCCAACACCTCCACCATATTGCCTACTACCGCTACGATTTTTTCCAGATTGATGATATAGGATCTATGGATACGCATAAATTTGGGCTGAGGCAATTTCTCTTCCAGACTTTTCATAGTCTGTAAGGTGATGATACGACCAGTATCAGTCTTAATAATCACATAATCTTTTAATCCTTCGACATACTGGATCTCATTGTATTTAAGCCGGATTAGTTTTTTATCCGCTTTTACGAAAATAAAGTCCGGGCCACTTTCCAATTCCTCATGATCACTGACATGAGTGCCATTCTGATCCATGGCTTTGTTGACTGCTTTGAGAAATCGATCAAAAGCAATTGGCTTTAATAAATAATCTACCGCATTCAATTCAAAACCTTCCAAGGCATATTGGCTAAATGCTGTAGTAAAAATAATTTTTGGAGGCTTGGTCAATGATTTCACAAATTCAATACCAGTAAGTTGTGGCATTTGAATATCCAGGAATACAAGATCAATGTCATGTTTACGTAACACTTCTCCCGCCTCGATGGCATTTTGACATTTTTTGATAAGTTTTAATTCAGGCACTTTACTGATGAATTCTTCCAAAATTTCCAGAGCCAGTGGCTCATCATCGACTATGATTGTTTTCATATATTAAGTTTAATGATCCAGATTGAGTGATAAATGTACTATATAAGCTTGAGGTTGGTCATCTATATCGATCGAATGACTATGGGGATAGATCAATTCGAGCCTGCGTCGGACATTGATCAGTCCTATCCCGCCCTGAGGTTTAGGTAAAATTGCAGGCATGCCGCTAGATTTGCTGTTTTCTATTTTGAAATCCAATTTGTTTTCATTCAAGTCCAGGGTGACATATACGTAAGCATCGGAGAGCTGATGATTGACTCCATGTTTAAAACTGTTTTCAAGAAATGGTATAAACACTAATGGAGCTATTTTTTGATTAACGATTTTGCCAAGTATTTTAAAATCAATAACCACCAAGTTACTTTGTCGCAATGCTTCCAGATCGAGATAATTTTGAATGTAATTAATTTCTTTTTCCAGAGGCACTCTACGCTCATTGCATTCATAGAGCATGTATCGCATCATCTCGGAGAGTTTGATTACGATTTCAGGAGCTTGATCCGATTTTTTTAATGTTAAAGCATAGAGACTATTCAATGTATTAAACAAGAAGTGAGGATTGATCTGTGTCTTTAAAAATTTAAGCTCAGACTGCATATTCTCAGTCTCGAGATCTTTTACAGTCTGTTGTTGTTTGAACCAATCTATTATGATTTTACCACTGGTAGAGATGATGAGGAATACCATGGATACTAAAAATAAAGGCCCCTGTTGTGATTGTATATTGCTTTGTAATTGCGGGTAATTTGAAAGTAATATAAACTGAACCAAGGTGCCTAAAGGCGTAGCTATCATAGCCAATACCACTAAGCCCACAAAATAAATAGCTAAATTATTAGTATTTAAATATTTTGGAATTAGATAATTGAGATTGATATAAATTAAAAAACCATATAAAAAAAGACGACTACCATTACTCAAAATGGAAAGTCCCAATGAGTAAGGATTACGGTCTACAATCAATAAGATCGCCAAAAATATTATCCATATCGTGCCATGTAGCCATAGCTGGGAGGTAGATATTTTGGGTAAAGAAAATGACGGAAGATTCATAGATGATACTTAGGTAAAGATACAAGATGACTACACCAATCTCTAAGTTACTAGACAAAGCCTAAATAAAGTCAGACTAAAAAGCTTTAATCCAAGATTGTTCAGGTGATAGTTAGAATAACCTATTCGACCTTTGGTCAAAGATAAGTAATTGATAAACAATAAGTTCATCAGCCTAAAAAATCAAAACATTCGATCTAACGAATGTTTTGAGTTAACTTATTAGTCCGTACCTTTGCGGCTCAAAATTTTAAAAAAATAGGATTCATGGCCTACAATAAGATCGAAAAATATGACGAGAAGGTGACCAAGGATCTTGCATCGCACTATCATGCCGTTCTGGAGGGCCTTGGCGAAGACATGTCTCGGGATGGGCTATTAAAAACACCGGAACGAATAGCTAAAGCATTACAATATTTGACAAAAGGATATCAGGAAAATGGAGCTGAAATATTAAAGTCAGCAATGTTTGAAGAGAAATATTCTGAAATGGTGGTCGTAAAAGATATAGAACTGTACTCGATGTGTGAACATCATATGTTACCTTTTATCGGCAGAGTACATGTTGCATATATCCCTAATGGTAAGATAGTAGGCTTGAGTAAAATCCCACGTATCGTAGATGTATTTGCCCGTAGGTTACAAGTCCAGGAGCGATTGACGGATCAGATCCTTCATTGCATCAATGATACGCTTCATCCTCATGGAGTAGCTGTCGTCATTGAAGCCATGCATCTCTGTATGATGATGCGTGGTGTGCAAAAACAAAATTCAGTGACTACTACTTCAGCTTTTGTTGGTGAGTTTCGCAAAGCAGAGACTAGATCAGAATTTTTGAACCTCATCACTGCTAAACTTTCTAAGTAATGAAAGCTTATGTTTTCCCGGGGCAGGGGGCACAGTTTGTAGGAATGGCCAAAAATATGGCAGATCATACCATTGCTAAAGATATGTTTTCTCATGCACACCAAGTCTTAGGGTTCGATATTCTACAGGTCATGATGGATGGGACTGACGAAGATCTCCGACAGACTCGTATCACGCAGCCTGCCATATTTTTACATGCTGTCATCACAGCTAGGCTATCAGATCAATTTAATCCGCAAGCTATCGCAGGACATTCCTTAGGTGAGTTCTCTGCATTAGTAGCCAGTGGCGCTATGAACTTTGAAGATGGTTTGAAACTAGTATTTACGAGAGCGATAGCTATGCAACGAGCGTGTGACCTTACTCCAGGTACGATGGCTGCTATAGTAGGCATGGAGGATGAAATCATTGAAAAAGTATGTGCAGAGATACCAGGCATCGTAGTAGCTGCAAACTATAATTGTCCTGGGCAACTCGTCATCAGTGGAGAGATATCTGCGGTAGAACTAGCTATGGAAAAACTTAAAGAAAGGGGTTGCCGCAATGCAATCAGACTACCAGTTGGGGGCGCTTTTCATTCACCGCTCATGGCTATTGCAGAACAAGACCTTGAAGCAGGCATTGCATCCACTGCTTTACATGTGCCTATCTGTCCGATATATCAAAATATAGATGCTTTGCCTCATATTGACCCTGATGAAATCCGCACCAATTTATTACGCCAATTGACAGGCCCTGTGCGATGGAGTCAAACTATCCAACATATGATCAAAGATGGTGTCACGGAATTTATTGAAGTCGGAGGTAATGGTAAAGTATTATCAGGATTGATTAAAAAAGTAGATCGTAAAATACCAGTAAGTAGTATTTAATAAAGTTATTCGATGGCTAAAAAAACTACAAAGATAAAAAGTGGTAAACTGTTGTTGGCAGAACCATTTATGCTCGACCCACATTTCAAACGATCTGTGGTCATGCTCTGTGAGCACGATCACCGCAATGGTACCGTCGGATTTATCCTTAATAAACCATTGAAAGTAAGAATCAATGAGATGGTTCAGGATTTTCCAGATATCGATACAGATCTATATTATGGTGGTCCGGTGGGGACAGATACCTTGCATTACATTCACAATGTGGGTGAACTATTGGAAGAAAGCGTTCCACTGCTTCGTGGTGTGTACTGGGGTGGAAATTTTGATAAACTTAAATTTTTAATCACTCAACAATTAATAGGCCCAGAAAACATCAAGTTTTTTGTAGGGTATTCCGGATGGACCAAAGGTCAGTTACTTGAGGAATTGGGTATAGGTTCGTGGATTTTAGCAGAGGCTGACCCTAATTATATCTTTAAAATAAATTCACAGAAACTGTGGAAACAGGTACTCGAAGATAAAGGCAATACCTATTCTGTAATATCGGATATGCCAGATCAGATTTCATGGAATTAAACTGCAATTCAAATTAAATTAATTCAATAACAGAAATAGATAAAGAACTAATAGAATGCTCCAATTAAAAAAAATATATTTAAAGTATGGTGATCGAGTATTACTCGATGATGTCGGCGCCACCATCTCCGATGGCGAAAAAGTAGCTCTCGTAGGTCGCAATGGGGCAGGAAAATCAACACTATTAAAAATAGTAGCCAGATTACAACGACCGGACTCCGGCGAGATAGATATGCCTAAAGGGGCAAGGGTGGCTTACTTGCGACAAGAAATAGACTTTGATGATCAGACCCTCGTTTTAGAAGAAGCTATGAAAGCTTTTGATGAATTAAATGTCATCGAAACTAAAATATCAGCTTTGGAACATCGCCTTCATGATCACCTGGATGAAGACACCATGAGTGATGTACTTCACGAGTTAGAGGATCTCTATCATTTGAGAGTTACATTGGGTGGTGATACGGCGCAGGCAGATGCAGAACGTGTACTTACAGGATTAGGTTTTAAATCTAAAGATCTTAATAAGCCCTTGGCCCAATTCAGTGGGGGTTGGAAAATGAGAGTAGAATTGGCCAAAATGTTGTTATCCAGTCCTGATATCCTCATGTTGGATGAGCCTACGAATCACTTGGATATGGACGCGATCATCTGGCTGGAGAATTACCTTAAATCTTTAAGATCAACGATATTGACGATATCGCATGATAGACAGTTTTTGGATAATGTGTCAGAGCGTACACTCGAAATAGAACAAGGACAGATCAATGATTATGCTTGTGGATATTCTAAATATTTGGTTGAGAAAGTCGAACGAGATATATTGTTAGAAGCTGCATATACCAATCAACAAAAACTCATAGCGCAACGGGAGCGTACCATAGATCGATTCCGAGCCAAAGCATCTAAAGCAAAAATGGCTCAATCGATGCTCAAACAATTGGACAAATTGGAACGCATAGAGTGGTCTCCTACTGATCTGAATAGTATGACTGTTCGATTCCCTCCAGCACCTCGCTCAGGAGAATTAGCCATAACCGCTAAAAGCATTTCCAAATCCTACGGAGATCACCAAGTTATCACGGATATAGATTTTGAAGTTCGTAGAGGAGAGCGCATTGCCTTTGTAGGTCAAAATGGTCAGGGTAAAACCACATTCATCAAAATCTTAACGGACATCGAAAAAGCCACTCAAGGAAAAGTGACCCCAGGCTATAATGTCAACATTGGCTATTACGCACAAAATCAAGCAGAATCATTGGCCTTAAATAAAACACTATTACAGACTTTGGAAGATATCTCTCCACCTGAGATGCGACCTCGATTGCGTGCAGTGTTAGGAGCATTTCTCTTTAGTGGTGATGATGTAGAAAAAAAAGTAAGTGTATTAAGTGGAGGCGAGCGGGCCCGATTGGCTATGGCGTGTATGCTCTTGAGACCAATTAATCTTTTAATCTTGGATGAGCCTACCAATCACCTGGATATTGAATCCAAAAATATTTTAAAAGAAGCATTGATTGAATATGAAGGTACTTTGATCTTAGTATCTCATGATCGGGAATTCTTACAAGATCTCACTGATAAAACGATTGAATTCAAAGAAGGTAAAACCAAAGAATACATTGGCGATATCCAGTATTATCTGACGAAACGAGAGCTTGATAATTTTAGGGACTTAGCTAAAACGACACCGCTCACCAAAGCTCAACGAGAAGAAAGCCAACCATCGACCAACAGTACGCCTAAAAATAATGGATCCCCTAGTTTAAAAATCAATTCCAAGCTGGAAAAGGAAATTGAAAAGCTAGAATCTGAGATCAATAAATTGGAACAATTGATGGGATCGGTTGGTTTTTATGAATCAGCGCAAGCTAATGATACCCTTAAAAAATATAAAGATCTTCAATCCAAATTGGAAGAAAAAACAGAATTGTGGATCAATGGATAAAAGTATAATGTATCGATGTACAATGTGAAGATGTACGATGTACAAAGTTGCAATGTAAAGTGTCAAGATGTAATATGTATTAAACATCGTACATCTTCACATCTTCACATCTTCACATCGTACATCGATACATCTTAAATTTTACATTCGTATTATTTTCCCCATTTTCTCAGCTGTTGTAACAGCGCTTTGAAATCTTTAGGTAAAGGTGCTTCAACACTAACTTCCTCCGATGTCACAGGATGCCTGAAGGTGAGTTTTTGAGCATGGAGAGGGACTCTCGCCATCAATGGTTTTATAGGTGATTCTTCAGAACCAGACCATCTCAGGTTTTTCTTTTTAATTTGTTCTATTGTGATCGGTATACTGGATCCGTAAAGCGGATCGAAAGCTATAGGATATCCAATGCTACTTAGATGTACTCTGATCTGATGGGTGCGACCTGTACGGATCTTCACTTGGAGCAAAGTGAATTCTTTAAAGTTTTCTATTGGTTCGTATTCAGTAAAGGATTCTTTGCCTTTTTTATGAACGACCATACGCCCGGGGTGGTAAGGGTCTGATGCAATGGGGATATCAACTGTGCCTCCTTCGAATACTTGTGCATGCACTATAGCCAAGTAGGACTTATGGGTTTCATATGCAGCAAATTGATCATTCAGTATTTTGTGAGCTGCTTCTGTTTTGGCAAATACGATGACACCGCTGGTATCTTTATCCAGTCGATGTATGGTATATATTTCTTTGTAAGCAGACAATAAGGAATGATACAATGATTCTTTTGCTTCATCCCATCGATCTGGTATCGACAACAATTGGGCTGGTTTATTGAGGACGACCAGTTCTTGATCTTCATATAGGACATCCAGTTTATGCATGAGGAAGCTTAAGTTGTTTAAAATTTTTATTTCCTAATAAAAAATAGTTCAGTAGCATGCTTCCTGAAAATATACCATTTGAATTAAAGGCTTTTCCTCGGCTAAGATCATTAATATGTTTACGTTTAGATATCAAAGAAGGCATCCAAGTCAAAAGATTCAAATAAGCCTTAAGAATAGCTCCGAACCCACTGATGTGACCTTTGAATAAAAACATAAAAGCTGCTAGTCCATCTAAAAGTATTCTCACAGGGATCAACCACAGTAACTTTAGTGCTGCTTCATTTTTTACAATCGTAGCCAGATTATTTCTGAAGTTTAAAAATATTTTTCTGGTAGAATTGTAAGGTAAAGTGCCTCCACCAATATGGTATACGCTCACTGATGGTACTGATTGGATGGAATACCCACTTTTTTTTGCTCTCCAACACCAATCTATCTCTTCCATGTGGGCAAAATATTCTCCATCAAATCCACCAAGTGAATGAAATAAGGAAGCATTGACCAACATCGCAGCTCCACTGGCCCAAAATATTTTAGTAGATTGATCATATTGACCTTCATCTTTTTCAAATTGATCGAGTATACGGCCTCTGCAAAAAGGATAGCCTAAGACATCCATCCAACCTCCGGCTGCTCCTGCATGTTCAAAATAACCAGGGTTATTATAAGATAATATTTTTGGTTGACATGCCGCTATGGACGAGTCGAGCAGCATGGTCTCTATCAATAGAGTCCACGGTGACCTCAACTCTACATCACTATTCAGTAAAAAGTAATAATCCGCACGTACTTTTTTTAATACCTGATTGTACCCTTCAGCAAATCCATAATTTTTATCTAATTGGATGACTTCAATTTGAGGATAATTATTTTTTAAGAACGCAGAGGAATCATCTGTACTCGCATTATCACCTACGACCAGATTTACTGCTGCTGAAGAGTGTTCGACTATGGAAGGTAAGAATCTTTCTAGGTAAGATCTTCCATTATAGTTGAGGATGACTAAGACCGTAATGCTCATTCCCGGTGGATAGATTCTTGAAGTAAATAGGATTTGATCAATACTTGATCGCTTCTTATTTGTGACAGCAATTCTTCTTGATGTTGAAAATGCATGTCCCGGCGAATAAAATGGAGCACATCTACCCATGCTTGTTCACCATATAAGTCACTATCGAAGTCAAATAAATTTACTTCGATCTGTAATTCGCCTTTAGGGTGCGTAGTGGATCGAAGGCCGATGTACATCATGCCGTCTTTTTCAAATGATTTCCATCGCATACGCACAGCATAGACACCATGTTTCGGGATAAATTTGGAAGCATCATTGATCATGATATTGGCTGTAGGGAAACCCATCTGACGACCCAGGCGATCTCCTGTGACTACTCGGCCAGAAATAGGATATGGATAACCAAGGTATTTTTTGACCAAATCGAACTCGCCATTACCCAAGGCCTGACGAATTTTGGTAGAGGAGACTGTAGTACCCTCTATTTCGAATGCCTCGATCTGATAAACTTCATAATTGTACAGCGCCCTTAATTCTAATAATATATCTTTTGTACCAACTCTACCTTTCCCAAATTGATGGTCATATCCGATCACGACTGCTCTGGGTTTGAAAAATTTGATTAGAAAATCCTCGATATAATCTTTAGGGGATTGAGTCGCAAATTCAGGAGTAAAAGGCACGACAACGACATGGTCTGCACCCAACGATTTGAATAAGGCTATTTTTTCATCCAACGTATTTAACATGCGTAGACTTTGATCATAGCGATTGAGGACTAATCTTGGATGAGGGTGAAAAGTGATTAATACACTTTGAGTCTCGTAAATCTTGGCGTATTGACACAATCCTTCCAAGATCTTGCGATGCCCACGATGCACCCCATCAAATGACCCAACGGTAATTACTGAATGTTGTAACTGAGGAATGTCATCCAAGCCGAAGTGTACCTCCATGTATGGTAGTGAGTTGTGATTTTATTTTGATGCAAAAATCCGAAATTCTGGCTTATTCACACTGCTTTATTTAAAATGAGACCAGGATAAAGATGTTCTTATTTATCTACAATGTCATAATATTGCAGGATGACAAGGGAAGATTTACTTGGTTTTTTAGGAACTATTATGGATCCATTGACTGGTCAAAACCTAATTTTAGCCAATAGAATTCAAGACCTTCATATCGATGGCCATCGCGTACAAGTTATACTGGCATTTCCTCCAAAATTGGAAAGTAGAATAAAATCAGAAATTAATTTTACCATCACGGAAGAGTTTTCAAAAATCGCACCTGCTTATAGTATTGATCTTCACTTTGGTAATCCAGAACCAACTCAGAAAAAAAGCTCTAATTTGCCTCAGATTAAGAACATTATAGCAGTTGCGTCTGGGAAGGGCGGAGTGGGTAAATCAACGATAAGCGTTAACCTTGCCTTAGGGCTTAAATCAGCTGGATACAAGGTAGGCATCTTGGATGCAGATTTGTACGGCCCAAGTATTCCCATCATGATGGGACTGAAAGGAAAACGACCAA
Organism: Saprospiraceae bacterium; assembly: GCA_043719965.1. GTDB lineage: Bacteria > Bacteroidota > Bacteroidia > Chitinophagales > Saprospiraceae > JADJLQ01. The sequence goes on from JAYSTG010000535.1 coordinate 15,328, forward strand.
CCGTAGAACAAGTCTATGGTGTCTCTAAAATCGTCCCTCTACAAGCATATGGAATGCCTATAATGTCGATAGGTTTCGTAGTAGAGCCTGAGCAGGCAGTAGTATTACGCGGTCCAAGATTGGCCGGAGTGATGAAGCAGTTTTTGGAAGATTGTCTTTGGCCTGAATTGGATATCCTGGTCATAGACTTACCCCCAGGTACAGGTGATATTCAATTGACCTTAGTACAAACGGTGCCAGTCACTGGTGTGATCATAGTCACCACACCTCAGCAAGTTGCCGTAGCTGATGCGATCAAGGCAACGAATATGTTTCAAATGGATGGTATTAAAGTGCCCATTTTAGGTATCGTTGAAAATATGTCTTGGTTTACCCCTGTCGAACTTCCTAATAATAAATATGAAATATTTGGAAAAGGCGGTGGCCAATATTTAGCAGGATTGTATCATACTAAATTGCTGAATCAAATACCTTTGGTACTAGCTATTCGGGCAGGAGGAGATGATGGGAAGCCAGCCATACTGAATGAGCCTGTAGATGATATGGTAGAAGCTTTTAGAACCTTAGCCCAAAATGTAATCCAACAACTTGATCTTCGAAATAAAAATGTTGCGCCAACTCAAAAAGTAACCATGAAATAATTATAGCGCAAAAGGTAGACCGCCCCTCTTTTAATCGAAAAACCTTCTGTCTCCTGATTTTAGCTTAATTTTGCAGTATCAATGGCCCTATCCAAAAAGTTTAAAGAAAAAAAAATCCAGGAAATAGATCATGCTTTAAATGAGTTGAGACCGCACCTTGCTGCAGATGGAGGTAATGTCGAGGTTGTCGATTATACGGAAGGTTTGGATGTCAAAATAAAATGGTTAGGCAATTGTGAATCCTGTTCCATGTCTTCTTTTACAATGAGAGCAGGGATAGAAGAAGTAATCAAATCAAAATTTCCAGAAGTCAATTCTGTCATAGCAGTTACTAATTAAATGGATTCAACGGTTTGGGATCGAGCGTCCCTGAACAAAACTATACACACTACACATTCTTGCCTCTGCGTCGGGTTGGATACAGACCAATCCAAACTCCCTAGCGCTTTTCAAAATTCTATTGATGGAATATTTAAATTTAATCAGGCCATTATTGATGTGACATTACCTTATGCAGTAAGCTATAAATTGAATGCTGCATTTTATGAAGTCTTGGGGATGGACGGTTGGGCTATCCTGAGAAATACTATTGACTATATTCGTTCAAAGCATAAATTCGTAATTATTGATGCGAAGCGAGGAGATATTGGCAATACGGGCCAAATGTACGCAAGTGCTTGTTTTGAGTATTTAAAAGCCGACGCAGCCACAGTATCGCCTTATATGGGTAAAGATTCCGTGGATCCTTTTTTAAAGTTTGAACATAAATGGACGATACTATTAGCCCTCACCAGTAATGCAGGAGCAGAAGATTTTCAATTGAAAAAATTACAATCGGATCGATATCTTTTTGAAGAAGTATTAATTCAGGCTAAAACTTGGGGAAATCAAAATCAATTGATGTTTGTGACAGGAGCGACTAAAACTGATTACTTGGAACGAATTAGACTGATTATTCCTGATTATTTTTTATTGGTACCTGGTGTCGGTGCACAGGGAGGGGATCTATCTGCCGTATTGCAATTAACCCTCAGTACGGAAGGAGATGTGATTTTAAATGCATCGAGAAGTATACTCTATGCCTCGTCTGGGCTTGATTTTGCTCAGGCTGCGGAAAAGGAAGCTAAATCCATGCAAAAACTTATGTCAACTTTCATCTAAAATATTGACAATATTTAGAATTAAAACTGGGATTTTAGCGTTTTCAAATCAATCAATAAAATAAATAAATCGAAGTAATCTATGAAAAATCAAATTGCACTATTATTAATTAGTTCCCTTTTTGTAGCTTCTTGCTCAAAAAAAACGGCTACGGTTGTGACTAAGAGCCCAACCTCCCCTTCAGTTCCGGCCGTAGTATCTTCCACCACTTCTGATAACAAAGCCATAGATGTATTAAAAGGATATATCGATGCTATCGGCGGAAAAGAAAAACTAATGGCGGTGAAATCCATGATGACCAAGATGTCTGCCACTACTGCCATGGGAGATATCGCCATCACTCAATATATGAAGGATGGTAAATCTATGATGAAAACCGAAATGGCGGGAAGTGTCGTCATGGAACAGATTTTTGACGGTACCACGCTTCAGGTATCCGGTATGGGAGGTAAACAAAATCTGACGGACGAAAAGTCAATAGCCGGAGCCAGAAAACAATCCAGACCATTCGATGAACTGGATCAACTATTGTCTGATAAGTCCTCAAAAAAATTCCTGGGTGTGGAAGAACTTAATGGAGTGAAAGTAAATAAAGTATCTACTATTGATGCAGATAAAAACGAAACTACACAATACTTTGATGTCACTACCAATTTACTGATCCGCACAGTCTCTGCTACAGACGCCATGGGGCAAAAATCTACTCAGACCATAGACATGAGCGACTACAAAGATGTAAATGGGGTGAAGTTTCCTCATAGTATAAAATTGACCGGAGGGTCAGCTCCATTCCCATTAGAAATGAAAATCACTGCTATGATGATCAATAGCGATCTGCCTGATCAATTATTTAAGATTAATTAATACACCAAATGAATCCAATCATGAAAAAAGTAATATTCATTTTTTCAATCTTTTTATTGGGTCTACCAACTTATGCACAGTCTGATGTCAAAGCTATTGAAATCGTTGAAAAGTCGATCGCGTCCACTGGAGGAAAAGATAAAATGACAGCGATTAAGAGTATGTCTCGTAAGATGGAAATAAGCATGCCCTTCGGTACTTCGGAATCAGAGTCCTTTTATAAAAAGGGTAAATTTTATTCTAAATCCACCATGCAAGGAAATGTAGTCATGGAACAGAAATATGACGGATCTCGATTTGCAATGAATGGAATGCAAGGGGCTCAAACTATCGATGATGAAAAAGCTGTAAAACGCATGGCTCAGCAAGGCAAGATTTTTCCAGTACTTGATCTATTAGATGAAGGATTGTCTATGAAATTTGAAGGGACTATAAAGATAGAAGGTAAAGAATGCAACAAAATAGTTTCAAAAGATGCCGATGGCAATGAGTCAGTAATGTTCTTTGATGCTGCCACTAATACACTTTCCAGGATGATGATCAAATCAGAATGGCAAGGCAATGCGACTGAGCAAACCATCGATTTAAAAGATTATAAAATGGTCGATGGATTACTTTTTGCCCATAAAATGTCAATGAACACCGGTCAATTTCAAATGGAAATGAAAACCACAGAGATCAAACTCAATATCGACATTAAGGACAGTATGTTTTTGATTGATTAATGCCTTGATATACTGAATATTGTATAAAACATGATAGCCCTTGAATCAATAGATTCAGGGCTTTCCCTTTTAAAGGAATTTGATTTTTACTTAAAATATCGGGTTAAAAAGCAGCTTTTGAAGAAGATATATCGTTTAAGATAAAAAACAGCCCCTGTAATAAAGAAGAAATTACTCCTGAATAGACTCAAATGTATTGAAATTTTCAGGGGCTGTGCTCTCTCACTTTATTGTAACGTAGCTTTCTACTAAAAAATTTCCTATTAACTGAATTAATTTTAAGTTAAAGGAAGAATTATTATTTCATTTCTTTTTTAGAACACAATAAGTTATTGAAAGATAATCAATAAATGGATGAATCTAAGCAGTAACTATGCCAGGACTGACTTTGGTTTTATCCTCTGTTACCAAAGCTTATCCTACGTTACAAAGCTTTTACCTCTGTCACCAAGTCGTGAAGCACTTTTTTAGCATCACCAAATAGCATTTTAGTCCGTTCATGGTAGAATAGTGAATTGTCTATACCTGCATATCCGGAACTCATAGATCTTTTCACCACGACTACCATCTTGGCATTCCACACTTCAAGTACCGGCATACCATATATTGGACTGGAAGGATCGTCTTTAGCCGCCGGGTTGACTACATCGTTGGCCCCTAGTATTAACACGACATCTGCAGACGATAATAAATCATTGGCTTCTTCAAGGTCGATTAATTTTGTATAATCCACATTTGCTTCGGCTAATAACACGTTCATATGACCTGGCATCCTTCCTGCGACAGGATGAATCGCGTATTTGACATCTACTCCATTGGTCTGCAAAAGATCTTCCAGTTCTTTAGTGGTTTTTTGAGCCTGAGCTACAGCCAAACCATATCCTGGTACGATCACCACAGATTTTGAATAATTAAGATTGATAGCAAGATCATTAGCAGAGATTTCTTTTACCGGCTTGCCTCCGGCAGCTTTTGCACCAACAGCTGAAGACCCTCCTCCTCCAAAGTTGCCAATCAATACATTAAATATTGATCGATTCATGGCCTTGCACATTAGTATGGTCAATAATGTTCCAGCTGCGCCTACAAGGATCCCCCCGGTCAACATCGCTTTGTTATCATATAGAAAACCACCTGTAGCAGCCGCCACCCCTGTAAATGAATTTAAAAGAGAAATCACAACCGGCATATCAGCCCCTCCGATAGGCATGACAAAAAACATTCCATAGACTAGGGAAAGCATAAATATCAAATAGAATAACATTGTAGTATTATTCGGTCGCTGTACGAGTACAAAGGCTATTAATATTAATATCAATAGGAGGAAAAGAATATTGATTAAATTTTGCCCTTTAAATGTGAAGTCTTTGATTTTGCCATTGAGTTTGCCCCAAGCAATAATACTTCCGGCAAATGAAATAGAACCTATGATCAACCCTAAAAATATGATTAATAAAGTTCCTCCATTCAAGTTTGCAAAATAATCTTGTTGCCCAGTATATCCGTGAGTAAGATGATTGAATTCGATCAGGGCTATCAATGCAGCACATGCTCCACCCATACCATTAAACAGACTCACCATCTCAGGCATAGCGGTCATTTTCACTTTCTTGGCTGCTAACCAACCAACTATCGAACCTACTAGGAGTCCACCGAATATCCAAAGATGATTGCCAAGAGCCTGGCCTTGATCATCCTGATATAAAAATATAGTACCTAGGATTGCTATGATCATACCTATTGCCGCCACCAGGTTGCCTTGACGAGCAGATGTAGGAGAAGACAGCATCTTTAGTCCTAAAATGAATGTTACTGATGCAATCAAATAAATTAAGGTCAATAAACTCAGGCCCATTGCTTTGCTATTTGGTTTTCTTTTGCTTAAACATTTCTAACATTCTATCCGTGACCACAAACCCTCCAGCTACATTGATAGCACCTAATATTACTGCCAGAAAGCCCAAAATCAAAGCAAGGTAATTCCCAGCTTCTGCTTTGCCCATCACGATAATAGCTCCAATGATCACTACACCATGGATGGCATTCGCTCCACTCATCAATGGCGTGTGCAAGACACTAGGTACTCGGCCGATCACTTCTATACCTAAGAAGATCATGAGGAGTACGATATAAATGATCTGTTGATTATGTTGAACCCATTCTAACATGATAAATTGATTAAAATTTAAATTATTAATTTGTAATACAAGCTGAGTGAATGATCTCATTAGAGGCATCATATTGTGGAGCTCCATCTTTGATCAACATTTTTAAAAAATTTAGATAATTGTTGCTCAATAAAAAGCTAGCATCTATTCCTACTGTATTCGCCAGAAAACTATTGCCCAAGATCATAATCCCTTGATGATTGATGGTCTGTTTATCTTGAGAGGCCTCACAGTTGCCCCCAGTCGACGATGCAAGGTCTATGATGACTGACCCAGCTCGCATGCGGGCAATCGTATCAGTAGTGATGAGGATTGGAGCTTTTTTGCCCCGGATTTGTGCAGTGCAAATAATGGCATCTGACTTGGCAGCTCGGTCTTGTACCATTTGTCGCTGACGAGTGAGAAACTCTTCAGTTTGTTCCACAGCATAACCGCCGGCTGCTTTTTCATCTCTGGCGCCCTCGACTTCTACAAATTTAGCCCCAAGACTTTCTACTTCTTCTTTTACTGCTTTTCGGGTATCAAATACTTCGACTACTGCTCCAAGCCGTTTTGCCGTAGCTATTGCTTGCAAACCTGCAACACCAGCACCGAGTACCAACACTTTCGCAGGCTTGATCGTACCGCTAGCTGTCATCAACATAGGAAAATATCTGGGCAGCATCGAGGCAGCTACCAGCACTGCTTTATAACCTGCAAGAGAGGCCATAGAAGATAATACATCCATGGATTGAGCTAACGAACTTCTCGGGATCATATCCAATGAATAGGCGTGAATGGATTTTGATTTGAAAGGATCTGCCACACCCGCAGTCTGATAAGGAGCAAACATGGAAATGACAGATGCTCCAGCTTTAATATCCTCTAAATCAGAAGCAATAGGAGGTAGCGCGGATAGGATGATGTCTGACTTTTGTAATACTTCTTTACGAGAAATATACTCCAGTTTTGACCCCAAGGCACTATCAGGAATGAATGCAATATCTCCACATCCTTTTTCCACCAAAATAGTAGGGGTAAGTTTTAAATATTTTTCTACGGTGTCCGGTACTAAGGCTATCCGCGGATCGTCTTGACTTGAAATAATTCCAATGGTGAACATTCGGTTAGGTTGAATTTTGCCCCCGCGAATATAGGAAACTAGAGCCGATTAAAAGGAAAACAAAGGCACTTTCTTTACTCTTCTTCTATAAAATCGGGGTGAAAATACTGATACACTCCTTTTGCCTTTTTAAGACCTAAAACAGCCTGGAGTTCCGCTATGGTTGCTACCTGAACTTTTGTCATCGACCCGAAATGTTTTAGGAGGTTTTCAGCTGATATTTTTGCTATTCCAGGGATATCCGTCAATCCGGTAGTCAAAAAAGATTTGGACCGTTGGTCTCGATGAAAACTAATAGCGAATCGATGAGCTTCATTTCGAATTTGCTGTATGACCTTCAGAGATTCTGATTTTTTATCAATATATAGGGGGACGGGGTCATTCGGGAAATATATCTCTTCTAATCTTTTAGCTATCCCTACGACTTTTACTACATCTTGAATTCCAAGTGCTTGAATGCTTTCCATGGCAGCACCGAGTTGCCCTTTGCCACCGTCTATCACGATAAGATCGGGTAGTGGTTTGCCTTCATTGAGTAAGCGACGATACCTCCTGTGTACAATTTCAGTCATGGAGGCAAAATCATCAGGCCCCACCACTGTTTTGACATTATAGTGCCGGTAATCATTTTTTGAAGGTTTAGCATTTTTAAAAACTACACAGGCAGCTACTGGGTGAGTCCCTTGTATATTACTATTATCAAAACATTCGATGTACGCAGGATCTTTATCCATCCGTAGATCAGTCCGTAAGGTGGATAATATTCGTTGTGTTGCGAGAGGTTTTTTGGAATTAGTGACTAACTCGCTTTTTTTCTGAAGCATATAATACCGCAGATTTTTTTGTGATAGTTCGACTAATTTTTTTTTGTCTCCACGTTGAGGCACGGTGACTTTGACTTCTTCGTTTTCCAGGTCTACTTCAAAAGGAACTATAATTTCATTGGCGATACTATTGAAAGTATCTCTACACTCCAGTACAGCGTAGGAAAGTAATGTTTCTGGATCTTCATCAAGGTTTTTTTCTAATTCAAAAGTATGAGAATTGATCAAAGCTCCATTGATGATTCGAAGATAGTTGACGGTAGCTTCTTTATCATCAATCTCTATGCTGAACACATCGACATCACCGATACTTGGATGTACTACCATAGATTTTGATTGATAATCATCGAATGCATCCAACCTGATTTTATAGCGTTGCGCGGCTTCGAAATCCAAGTTGGAAGCGTAGATATCCATCTGATTTTTGAGATAGGACTTAGCC
>JAYSTG010000536.1:0-2983 GCA_043719965.1 Saprospiraceae bacterium
CACAAGTCAGCGTGGATGGAACCATCAAATCAAGATTTATACTACATGATGGTCACAAGATAGAATCTGTACTCATTCCAGTTGCACAAAAAAACAGATTCACCGTATGCGTCTCCACCCAGGTAGGCTGTAGCCTTACTTGCAGTTTTTGTGCAACAGGAAAAATGAAACGCATTCGAAACCTGGACGCTGCTGAAATCGTAGATCAATATATTCAAGTCAATAAACAATGTATCGAACATCATGGAACGCACCTCTCCAATGTGGTGTATATGGGCATGGGGGAGCCACTGTTGAACTATCGCGAGGTACTGCGAAGTACAGAATTATTGACGAGTCCTAATGCTATCGGTCTGGGTACCAAACGCATCACTGTCAGCACTGCAGGAATAGCCAAAATGATCAGACAACTGGGTGATGACCAAGTGAAATTTAATCTTGCACTTTCTTTGCATGCCGCAGACGATAAAAAGCGCAATGAGATCATGCCGATCAATGAACAGAATAGTCTCGAAACCCTGATCGATGCCCTGGAATATTTTTATTCCAAAACGCAAAATGAAATTACCTACGAGTATATCGCTTTCAATCACTTTAATGACACCTTGGCGGATGCACAACACCTCGTACAGCTATGTAAACGAAATTTTCCTGTCAAAGTCAACATCATAGAATACAATCCTATCGAAGGGGTAGAGTTTGAAAAGACACCTCAGGATCGGCTCAATCAATTCGCTGAATATTTATACACTCGAGGGGTACATGTCACCGTGCGTAAAAGCAGAGGAAAGGATATCGATGCGGCTTGTGGGCAATTGGCTAATAAGGATTAATGGTAATGTACGAAGTGATTATGTACATCGTACATCCTTATATCTCACATTCTTTCATCGCATTTGTGTTTATTTGTCAGTCCAGCTTAGCTCTTGGATTAAAGAGGGATTTTCCGGAGTCAATGTAAAAAACACTGAAAGAGCGCCCAGTTCGCCGATGATTTCAAATGTCCCTCTTAATTGATTTTCAGGTCGAATCTCAGATATAGTTTTTATTTTACCAATTCTTTTAAATGATGCTTGAGTGCTTTTTCTCAAATCTTCTAAAGGGTAATCGGGAAAAAAACTTTCTGAAAAAATATTCTCTTTTTGGGAAGCATATCTCGCAACCACTTGGGCTGACCAATCCGGCAATAATTGTAATAGTTCAGATTTTCGTTGATTTAAAACATTGGATACAGGAATAGCATATGGCTTGAGCATGGCAAGTTGAATTAAAGTATCCAAAACTTGAAGATTGATGCCACCAAGGCCAGCATAAGTGAGGTTGGAAAATGAGATCACTCCTATCCCATAGGATGGCGAAAATCTCCATTGACTACCGAATCCGGGTAAGCCACCGCTATGCCCTACATATTCTCTACCCTCACAGTCCCTCATCCATCCTAAACCATAATTATACGAAGTTACAATTCCACATGACCTACCGCTAGCGTATTTGAATTCAGCATCGAATCCACTGATATTGGCTGGTCGATGCATCTCTCGCAGGCTACTTCTTTTTAATACAGGGCTCTCTGCATCGGATCTTGGAGGCCAGGCAGACATATGAAGAGCTACATATTTAGAAAAGTCTTCTATAGAAGTAATCAGACCACCCATAGCACCATAAGAGCCGTGATGTAATAAGGGTTCTTCTATCCAGACATCCTGCACATTGCGATACCCATGTGCCAGGATATTTGCAGGTACTTTGGTATATTCCCATTCTGTATGCATCATCCCAAGTGGCTTAAATATTTTAAGTTTGGTGTAGGCTTCGAGTGACATTCCAGATACTTTCTCTACAATCTGTCCTAATACAGCGAATCCAAGATTGCTATATTCATAAGTAATCCCTGGAACATTAGAAAAATGAGTTCCTTTTCGGATCAGTGCTATTAAGTCTGCATTGGAATCATCCAATTGCCGATCCCCCCAAGGGTTATCTTCCGGAAAACCTGCAGCATGATTCAACAAATGGCGAATCGTAATGGCAGGAGCATCGGTAGTCAACAACTTGTTTTGCTTGAGTTCGGGAATATAATATGCAGCCGGATCATCCAATCTAAGCTTTCCTGCATCGCGCAATTGTAAAATACACATTGCAGTGACACTTTTACTCATAGAGGCTATGCGATAAAGGGCTTTGGTGTTGGAGGGAATGGTTGGAGTCTGCTGAATAATACCAAATGCATTGGAGGCAACCAATTGCCCATCTACCAATATACCATAAGCAAGAGATGGTAGGTTTTTCACAGTCTTATAATTGCCATATAGACTATCCATCAAGGGCAATAGTACCTTGATTTGTTCCAATCTATGGGGGCCAGTATGAGTGGGTGGATTGTACGATTGAAATGTCTGCGTGTGGCTTTGAAAACCGATCACTACATTCATCATAATATAAAATAATCTATCCATAATCTACTGATTTTTGCTTGAATATATAAAATCCATTTCAAACACCAGATATAATAAAATAGATTAATATCTCTGAAAATTTTGAGGTCGATACGCTATTAATTATCTTCGTCGTTTATATCTATAATCAGCACCAGTGGAAGTAAGCAAAGTAATGGGCTATGAAGTCAAGACTGAAAACGGGTTTAAGTACATCGAGACTCAACCTGGTAAGCCTATTTTACTTTTGCTTCACGGTTTATTTGGGGCCCTCAGTAATTTTAAAGGCATTCTGCATCATTTTGATCAAAAACTCAATGTAGTAGTACCTATTCTTCCCATATTTGAACTGCCAATCACGGAAGTATCCTTGGAAGGCTTTGTAAAACACATCAAGGCTTTTGTAGACTTTAAAGAATATTATAGCTTTGATATCTTGGGCAATTCATTAGGCGGCCATCTGGCGATTTTATATGCTCTTCAATATCCAGAGGAAGTCCGATCGCTCACGTTGACCGGTAGTTCTGGCCTTTTCGAGTCAGCGATGG
>JAYSTG010000537.1:0-8033 GCA_043719965.1 Saprospiraceae bacterium
ACAGCAGCGATTGCGCAAAAAAAATATCCTGAATGGTTTCAGCATTTTGATGACTGTAAATCAAAGGAAATAACTAAGGTCATTCGTGAAGAAATGAATCCTACAGTCGATACGCTGACTATGGGCGAAGTCATTAAACATTTAAATCAGTTAACAGAAGGTAAAGCTATCATCGTGACCGATGTAGGTCAACATCAAATGGTCGCCTGCCGATATGCAGAATTCAAAGAAACACGAAGTAATATTACTAGTGGTGGATTAGGGACGATGGGATTTGCTTTGCCAGCGGCAATAGGGGCAAAATACGGAGCTCCTCATCGTCCGGTAGTAGCAATCATAGGAGATGGAGGGATCCAAATGACTATTCAGGAGTTAGGGACTATCATGCAATTCAATGTCGATGTCAAGATCATCATACTCAATAATAATTTTCTTGGCATGGTAAGACAATGGCAAGAATTGTTTCACGAAAATCGTTATAGTTTCGTAAATATCATGAGTCCAGATTATGTCCAGGTCGCTAAAGGATATCGCATTGCCGGCAAATCTATCAGTTCACGAGACGAACTTGAACCAACGCTTAAGGAAATGTTGAATACGCCAGGCGCATTTTTATTAGAGATCATGGTAGGCAAAGAAAATAATGTTTTTCCGATGGTGCCTCAAGGTCGTGGCGTGGCAGAGGTAGTTTTGTGCAAGGAAGATCTTTAGTCGAGTTAAATATTAATAGATATTCAATATGCAAAAACAAGAATACACGCTTACCGTATACACTGAAAATCAGGTAGGATTGCTCAATCGTATTGCTATCATTTTCTCCAGAAGAAAGATCAATATCGAAAGCCTGAATACCTCACCGAGTGAAATCGATTCTGTACACCGCTTTAATATTGTGATTCATGAGACGGAAGAAGTAGTACGTAAGCTATGTCGTCAGATTGAAAAACAAGTCGATGTACTGAAAGCATATTTCAATACCAATGAAGAAATCGTATGGCAAGAAATGGCGCTCTATAAAGTTTCAACAGATATTATCGCCGAAGAGGTAAAAGTAGAACGACTATTGAGTCAATATGGTGCAAGAGCTGTGGTGATTAGAAAGGACTACACCGTTTTTTCTGTTACCGGTCATCGAGAAGAAACAGATCAATTGATAAAAGTGCTAGAACCGTATGGATTGATCGAATTCGTGCGCAGCGCTCGAGTGGCTATCATAAAAAGCAGCGAAGGCTTTCACCGAAAATTAAAACAGTTTGAATCCCACGAGCCTGGTAGTGACGCATCAGAAAATGAATTTTTATCGCAAGGAGAAAAAGTATTTTCAATGTAGAAAACAATATCGAAAACAAAATAATTAAATCATAAACATGGCAAAATTAAACTTTGGCGGGATGGAAGAAAATGTAGTCACCCGCGACGAATTTTCACTGGAAAAAGCACGTGAAGTATTAAAAAATGAAACGATAGCAATCATTGGTTATGGAGTGCAAGGGCCGGGTCAGGCTTTAAACTTAAAAGATAATGGATTTAATGTCATTGTCGGCCAGCGTCAGCCCTCCCCTACCTGGGACAAAGCTATACGGGACGGTTTCGTACCAGGCAAGACGCTGTTTTCTATTGAAGAAGCAGTTCAGAAAGGTACTATCGTTCAATATTTATTATCAGATGCTGCTCAAATTGCCGCATGGCCTGCGATCAAACCACTGTTAACACCGGGTAAGGCTTTATATTTCTCCCATGGTTTCGGCATTACGTATAAAGAAAGGACAGGAATCATTCCTCCCGCAGATATCGATGTTATTCTCGTGGCACCTAAAGGGTCGGGCACGAGTTTGAGAAGAATGTTTTTACAAGGTCGTGGACTCAATAGCAGTTATGCAATCTTCCAGGATGCGACAGGCAAAGCAAATGAACGCGTAGTGGCTTTAGGTATTGGAATAGGGTCTGGGTATTTATTCGAAACTACCTTCCAACGAGAAGTATTCAGTGACCTCACTGGCGAAAGAGGCACTTTGATGGGGGCCATCCAAGGCATATTCGAAGCACAGTATAGTGTACTCCGAGCTAATGGTCACACGCCATCGGAAGCATTCAATGAGACTGTAGAAGAGCTTACACAAAGTTTGATGCCCTTGGTAGCAGAAAACGGTATGGACTGGATGTATGCCAACTGTAGTACGACTGCTCAACGTGGCGCTCTGGACTGGAAGGACAAATTCAGGGATGCTACGCTGCCAGTTTTTAAAGAATTATATGCTTCTGTGGCGCGAGGAGATGAAGCTCAACGTTCTATAGATAGTAATAGTCAGGTGGATTATAGAGCCAAACTAGAAGTAGAGTTGGCGACTTTACGGAATTCTGAAATGTGGCAAGCAGGTAAAGTGGTAAGAAGTCTTAGACCTGAAAAGAATTAAAGGTTTTTTAAGTTATATATCTTATTTGATTTGTATGATTAGGCATGGGGTCCTGCTTCAAAAGCTGGGCCTTTTGTTTTAAAACAACCTATCTAGCCCACACTCCATTCTCCCATTTCACATCAGCCATCCGACGACTTGGATCGATTTCTATTCGTTTCAGATGAGATAACGGCAGTGATAACTTCACCGTGTACGTAGGATATGTCCAGGTCCAGTCTGGGTGGATCACTAATTTTTTATCAGGCCACTCTTGTTTTTTTTCACCTCGCATTAAATCCAAGGGTATATATTCAATGGACTCAGTGCCATCATCCTGAGTGACTCCAAGATCTATAGGCATGATGAATGCTTGTAATTTTCGCAATCGAATCATCGCATGTCCATTTTCTTCGTATACCGAATCGATGGAGATATCTATTCGTTTCGTGGTATGAACAAAATATTCTTTATACCAATCCAATTCAAGGCCTGATTGTTTCTCGAATATTCTGATAAGATCATTGACATTGGGATGTTTATGTTTCCAGGTATTAAAATATGCTAAAAGACCTTTTTGAAAAGCTTGTTTGCCGATGATATATTCCAACTGGTGAAGGAATACTTCTCCTTTGGAATAAGCTGCAATAGCATATGCAGCATTACTTTCATAATGATCAGAATGTGTCATGAGTGGTTCCTCCCGACCGCTTTTTATAAGGTTAAAGTATCCGTTGTAAGCGCTTTTAAAGGCTTCAGTCCCATATTTTTCAGTACTACCAGGTTCATTGATTTCTGATAAAACTTTATCTTCTGCATAAGAGGTAAAACCCTCGTCCATCCAAGCACAAAGGCTTTCATTAGTGCCCAAGACCATTTGATACCAACTATGCATCAATTCGTGCGTAGCGACACCAACCAGTCCAGACATGGAGCCCTCCCCCATGATCAAAGTACTCATCGGATATTCCATGCCCCCATCACCTCCTTGTACAAACGCATAATATTTATATGGGTATTTACCGAAGTTTTTATTTGCAATTTTAAAGACCTGATTCATCACCGCAGGCAGTCTGGCCCAAGTCTCTTTAGTTTTATCATTTTCCTGGTAAAAGAAATTCATTTCAATACCATCGTCATTGACCAGTTTGGTATGTTTATATTCGGGATCCGCTGCCCACATGAAGTCATGTACATTTGGCGCTTTGAATTGCCAAGTTATCTTATCTCCCTTTGGCGGTTTTACGTTGGTCCCTGGCCGTTCATACCCATACCCTACCTCATTGGGGTTCTGAATGTAACCTCCAGCAGCAATAAGGTATTTTTTATCCATTTTGATGGTGACATCAAAGTCACCCCAAACTCCATAAAACTCCCGAGCCACATATGGATTGGCGTGCCATCCTTGATAATCATATTCGCATAGTTTTGGATACCATTGACTCATAGAGTAAGCTATTCCTTCTTTATTGTCTCTACCGGATCGTCTGATTTGGACGGGTACTTGAGCTTGGAAAGTCATTTCAAAAACAGTTTTACTTTTAGCTTTGATTGGTTTATTTAGTTTTACCTCAAGCACAGTGCCTTCAACATTATACTCTACAGGCACTCCATCCTGTTTTAAAGAAATAATTTTTTGATAACCTATTTCAGTATCTGATAGCTTGGATATCCTGTCTTTCACACGGGCATCAGGATCTGGAAGATTTCTGGATCGAACATCCATGATACTACCGGGTTGAAAGGCATTAAAGTATAGATGATAAAAGACATGACCTAACACATCGGGAGAGTTATTGTAATAAACGAGTTTTTGAATACCTGAAAATTGATGAGATTTTACATCAAAATCTATCATCATTTTATACTCTACCCGCTGTTGCCATCGGTCAGGCTGACTAAATGTGGCAAACATGGATATCAAACATAGGATACAAAGCATCAATTTTTTCATAGATCAAATATAATGTAAGCTCAGAGTATTACAAGAAGACTATCCGGCGAATTAATAGTAGATTCTTTATATAGCTAAGTCAGAAAAATTCTTTTTTCAAAACAATTGCACATTATAGGCACCAGAGAATAATAACAATAGCCAATGGCTTCTTGATATCCCAGGGACTTATATAGTCGTTGAGAGTAAGGGTTTCCAAAATAAGCATCGAACCTTATCACTTCATAAGCCCGGGTCCTTGCATATTCTTCCGCGAAATACATCAATTGTTTTGCCATCCCTTTGCCTTGAAAATTAGGATGTACACTGACCCGATGGACGACCAATACCTTATCCGATGGGTAGGCCCATTGAATATTTCTATATTGTTCGTCCTGATGCTCATCCAATGTAGTAGTCCCGATGATCTGATCATCATTTTTTATGATATAAGTATTCCCGGCCAATATATTTTCTTTTAAGACTTGGCCATCTGGATATTCGGTATTCCATTGGATGATGCCTTTGGCATCCATGGTTTGGGTACAGAGACGATACAAGGCTAGAATTTGGTCATAGTCCTCCGTAAACCCGGTTATGATTTTAAACATATAGAAATTATAAATTGCGATATTTAAGGTAATTTTACACAATATATAAAGAACAGATATGATGAATTCGGTAAAAAATAATTCTTCATTCCATTTAGCACTTGGCTTGTTGGCTGTAGGAATTTTCAGCAGACTTATTCCACATGCGCCTAATTTTACTGCGGTAGGTGCTGCTGCATTATTTTCTGGCTCCGTATTGAAACCTAGATGGATGGCATTGGTGTTACCCTTGCTTATACTTTGGATTTCAGATCTATACCTCAATAATGGTATGTATAAAAATATGTTTCCAGAATCGTATACCGGTTGGCAGTGGATGGGTAGTACCTGGGTATATGTTGGATTTATTGGAATTATTGGGATCGGTCGATGGATAGTCTCTCAGGTAAAATTTAAGACCATTCTTCTCGGTAGTATTTTGTCAGCACTATTCTTTTTCTTATTGACCAACTTTGGGGTTTGGTTGAACAATCCGCAATGGCCCCAGACTCCGGCTGGCCTTATTGGATGTTATATATTTGCAATACCTTATTTTTGGAATACTCTAGCAGGTGATTTGATTTTTGGAGCCTGTTTATTTGGAGTATATGAATGGGCGATGAGCAGAAAGCCTCGTTTGGCTTAGTTTGTTTATATAAATTTTATAACTTAGTACGAATCGGTAGATGCTGAATAAATTAATCTGTAGTGTAAAGCCATCAAATTTTGAATCCTGTATATTCAAGTGTTTGAAATATCATTAATGAGTTGGTTACGCTTATTAAGAAAAAATGAACGAAATTTCATTATAAACTAGTTTAATAATTTGAATGCTAACGATATCTGAAATAAGAGCGATGATGACAGATTTAGAATCTGACAGAGTCGAAAGAACAACATCGTTTAGAGAAGATAAGCTAGGACCAGCTACCTGTGCATTTTCAAATGATTTTCCTAATCACAAAAAAGCTGGATATATTTTACTTGGTGTAAATAATAATGGGACTATAAATGGAATGGGTATTGGAGACGAGGAATTACAAAAAATCGGAAATATTAAATCAAACGGAAATATATCGCCATTGCCATCTTTGGTTGTAAGCCCTGTATATAAAATAGACGGTGGAGATTTGGTAGTAGTCGAAATCAAGCCTTCTTTATATCCCCCGGTTCGTTATCAAGGAACCTGTTGGATTAGGCTTGGGCCCAGAAGGGGCATTGCAACAGAAACAGAAGAAAAAATGTTGACAGAAAGAAGGGCGTCTTTTGCCAAAACGTACGATTTGATCCCTTGTTTAGGGGCAACTATTGATGATTTAAGTTTAGAATATTTCAAACTTTCGTATTTACCTTTAGCAATTGACAAAGAAACATTAACAGAGAATGGAAGAGATGTAAAAGTTCAATTAGCATCACTTCGCTTTTTCGACTTGCAACATAACTGCCCAACCAATGCAGGAGTCCTGATGTTTGGAACCAATCCATTGTTTTTTTTTCCGAGTGCTTATATCCAATATATTAAATTCAAAGGGGTGGATGTTACTACAGAACTTGACTTTGAAAAGCGTTTTTCTGGTGCATTTATTACGGAATTAAACCATTTAGATAGCTTTATTAAAAATAGTATAATCAAAGAAAAGCCAGTTAAAAGGGATTCTTTTCAGGAAGACAAAATTGTAAACTATCCTTATTGGGCATTAAGAGAATTGGTGATGAATGCAATTATGCATAGAAACTTTGATTCCAATGCCCCGGTGTATATCTACGAGTTTAGTGATAGAATTGAAATAATAAATCCAGGAGGGTTGTATGGCGATGTGAATGCAAGTAACTTCCCTTATGCGAGCGATTATAGAAATATTGTAATTGCTGAAGCAATGAGCAAAATTGGATTTGTAAATAAGTTCAATTATGGAATTCAAAATGCGAAAAAAATATTAATTGAAAATGGAAACGGAGAACCCATATTTGATTTTTCATTAACCACAAAATTTAAGGTTTCTATTCCATTAAACACAAAATGGTGAAATGAGGACGATAACTTTTTTCAATAATAAGGGAGGCGTGGGTAAAACTACTACCGTTTACCATGTTGCTTGGATGCTTTCGGAATTAGGTATAAAAACCATTGCTATTGATTTAGACCCTCAATCGAACCTCACTTCAATGTTTTTAAGCTTAGACAGAATTGAGGAAATTTTTGAAAAGGAATTAAAGTTAACGATTTTAGATTCCTTTACACCTGTAGTTTCCGGCGACCCTTACACTCCAGTGCACATTGAACAGATTACTGAAAACCTTGGTTTAATCATAGGCAATTTATCCCTTTCCACTTTTGAAGATAGGTTAAGTAAAGCCTGGCTTGAATGTTTAGGAGGTGATATCTATTCATTTAAGATTACGAGTATTTTTAACACTATTATAAACGATGCAATTAGTCAACAAAATGCAGATGTGGTATTAATTGATGTAGGACCAAATTTAGGTGCAATCAACCGTGCTGTTACAATAAGTTCGGACTATATAATAATACCCGTGGCTTCCGATTTATTTTCGCTACAAGGGATAAAAAATCTGGGTTTTACTTTGAACAATTGGAAAAAGGATTGGCAAGATAGGATTGATAGGAAACCTCTAACATTGAATATTGAAACTCCAAAAGGCAAATCATTACCAGTTGGGTATATAATTATGCAATACACTGCAAAAGAAAGCAGGCCTGGTAAATCTTACTTGAAATGGGCAAACAGAATTCCTTCAGTATTTTCTGAATATGTTTTAAAAAAAGGTGAGAATGATTTGACAGTAGAACTAGATTCATATTCAATTGCCATACTGAAGCATTATCATAGTTTAGCGCCCATGTCCGTGGAGGCGCATAAACCAATATTCTTGCTTAAACCTGCTGACGGAGCTATAGGAGCTCACGGCCAAGCAGTGCAAAGGAGCTATGATGATTTCCGGCAATTAGCAGAAAAAATTTTGTTGCTTTGTCCTTGAAAAATAAAATTAATCATTCAATAATTTTCCAAAAATAAAAAGGTAAATCATTATTTAATCAATTCACCCTTTCCTTTCACCCCATCATCGAGACCGAGGAATCCACTTCACTTCATC
>JAYSTG010000538.1:0-8031 GCA_043719965.1 Saprospiraceae bacterium
CTCCGTAACCTGATCGCTACACTGTAAAAATTGTCCCCATTCTTAGGAGCATTCTTGGTCATTACTCCACCTTTGAACTGTCTTTTTTTTCTTTTTTCTTAAATAAGCGGTCAAAAAACCCTCCAATACCTCCACCCTCCTTTTTCCGGTCTCTTTTACGGTGCCGAATATCTTTGATGGTATCTATTTTGTGCTTAGCCACCGGTACTACTTTTAAAGTATCTGATTCCTCTCCTTCCGCCAATACATCATCTACATCATCCTCTAGAAAATAAGGACATCCCATCATACCGCGCCCCTCATCAGATAAAGCTGGGAACACACCTCCTTGGTATTTTTTCAACGATTTATTTGCATTCATTTTATGTAAAAAAATACCACATATAGGCAGCGCCATGTAGGATCCCTGACCCAAATCCAAAGACCTGAATCTAATAATAGGCATTTCTCCACCTACCCAAGAGCCAACAACCAAGTGGGGAGTATATGCTATCAGCCAACCATCACTTTGATTTTGTGTAGTACCGGTCTTACCTGCGACTTCTGATCCTATACTAAACCGGGTCCTGAGACCTCGTGCTGTCCCGGCTTCAGCCACTGATTTCAGCATTCGAGTCATCAATTGAGCATGGAGCTCAGGAATCACAACTTCAGGTTTAGGTCTTTTTTTTTCAAAATCTACAATCAATTCCCCTTTATGATTTTCAACGCGTTTGATATAATACGGCTCTATTTTTTTACCTTGGTTAGCAAATACACTAAACGCTTCTACCATCTCCATCAATGAAATATCGGCAGTACCCAATGCCAGTGCTGGAACAGCAGGGAGATCCGATTGTATTCCCAATTTTCTAGCCATATTGATTACGGTACGAGATCCAATCTGAATGATCGCATCTACAGCTGCGCAATTGACGGAGTTTACCAGGGTGCCTTCCATAGAATAATATCCTCCATATTTTTCATTGGAATTATGAGGGTCCCAGTTTTCATATTGGGTGTATACGATGTGGTCATTAGAGAAATAATCGCAAGGGGTATACCCTTCCCCTAGTGCGGCAGCCATTACGATTGGTTTGAAGGTAGAACCAACTTGTCGTTTGGACCGGACATGGTCATATTTAAAATGCAAATAATCGATCCCTCCTACCCAAGCTTTGACTTTACCATTGCTATGATCCAAGGCCAAAAATCCAGCATTGAGCATCCGGAGGTAATATTTTAAAGAATCCATAGGGCTCGCTATGGTATCTTTCATGCCGGAATGTGTGAAAAAGGTCATGGGAACTTTATTTTTAAACGCTTCTTCAATCTCCTTCATCGAATAACCAGCTTTTTTCATAGCAATGTACCGATCGGATTTAGGCACTAGATCAGACAAAAAGGTAGGTTGATCCCATGGATCTTTCTTTTTCCAATGTTTTTCAAATTCATCTTGCAATTTTGCCATACGTTCATGTACGGCATCCTCAGCTAAGCGTTGCATCTGTGCATCGAGGGTAGTATAAATTTTAAGGCCATCTGTATAAAGGCTATATGGCTTACCATCAGGCTTAGGATAATCCTTAAGTAATTTATTTAGGTCCAATCGAATTTGTTCTCGAATATAAGTGGCTAATCCATCGGTATGACCTTCCTTTTTATAATTTAGTTTAATAGGTAATTTAATCAGTGAATCATATTCATATCTGGTAAGGTATTTATTAATCAACATCTGATTCAATACGATATTGCGCCGATCTTTAGCTTTACCTTCATTACGCAATGGGCTGTACACTCCAGTGGCCTTGAGCATGCCGATCAAGACTGCGGCATCCTGAGTGGTAATATCTTCGGTATCGATATTGAAGAGTTGTTTGCAGGCTACATCGATCCCGAATATGCCATTACCAAAAGCTACTGTATTAAGATACCAAGTCAATATTTCTTCTTTATTATATATCCTTTCTAGTCGCTTGGCAATAAACATTTCGCGAATCTTATTAATCGGTTTGGATAATATCAAATAATCTTTTCTAGAGTATAGGTTTTTAGCCAATTGTTGACTTATTGTACTACCACCGCCAGAGGATTCATCAGACAATAATATAGTTTTGATAATCACTCTACCCCAGCTCACCATATCAATACCATGATGCTTATAAAATCGTCGATCTTCAGTCGCTATAAGCGCTTTAATAATATGTGGAGAGATAGAATTATAGTTGACATTAGTTCTGTTTTCAATAAAGTATTTCCCTAGGGTCCTCCCATCGTCATCCAGGAGCACAGAAGACACTGGATTTTTAATGCTTTTGATGTGCCTTACAGAAGGTATAGACCCGAACATCCCTACTCGAACAGCCAATGAAATCAATAATACCATGATTAAGTTCAGAATTACTACCATAGTAGAAACCCGAAGGACTTTACTCCAGGTATCACCGCCCTGATAAGAGGATTGAATAAATTTGAGAATGGTATCGAGCAGTTTTGGTATTTTCATGAATCGACCTAAAGAAAGGAATTTTGTAACAATTTAGTATCTCAGGCAGCAAGTATTTCTTCTAGAATATGCGGGGACTCCAACCCATTGAAATGATCCAAGTGAAAACGATAATACTCCAATAATCCGTATAAAAGGTCTTTTCGGCCTTTTTTATCGCAAGGGTTAGTTAAAATCAGCTGTTTAATATTGGGACAATGTATCAAGACGGATAACAAAGCTGAAGCATCCTGATCCAAAATATCACGATGAAATGGTAAATGGGGTACAAATCGACCTTCACGAAGGTCAAAATATGGATTTAGCATGCTATGGTTGTCCAAAGGCTGAAAACCCAGATGCTTAGTCAGTCCTAGTGTAAAATATAAAGGAATCCAGGTGATACCTAAGTCTATGTCATCGCTGTGGTCTAAACAGGCTTTGATCCAATCATAAAGTTGGTTATCTACTTCATGTCCTTGGATACATTTTCGCAATAGTTCCAACATATAGACACCTACTGCGGTGCGATGAATTTCAAATGGGAGTGATTGATAGATTTTTGCATATCGGACTTCTTTGATACGATGCATAGGTCGGTGCTCGTGATGATATACAGTCAGGTCGAGTTGGTTCATCACTTGAAACATACCGATTTTACTATTACCGGAGGTGACCCCTCCCATGATAAATGATTGCAAGCCCAGCTGTCGAGTAAGGATATGAGAGATCATACTAGTCTCTCCATATTTGAGGGTCCTGATTACGATTCCTTCGGTCTGCACCAGTGTAGCCATGGCCCAAAATTAAGCTATTGATTTCAATATCATATTAAATAATTTTATAATATAAAATTGAGTGGTTATGTCTACCTTTGTCGCATGAGTCGTATCCACGTTATAGGACTGGTGATCTTGAGCCTATTTACTTATTGCAAAAGCAATGACAAAAAACCAATATCTACGGATAAAGAACCGATGAATATGGTTTGGACTAAAGATGTACCAGCTAAGCACGATATCATCAATGGGCATGCTGTCACCTATCAGGATATGATCTATGTCCTGGCTGGTGTGGAGGGTCGTTTTATGCATTATGACCCGGTTACTTATACATGGACTGATTTAGCAGGCCTCCCAGCACCTCGAAAAGAGGCAGCCATGGCACTATGGAATGATGCAATTGTAGTGGCCGGTGGAATAGATGATTCTACGCACTTTATGCGCCGGGTAGACTATTATGATCTAAAGACTCAGGTATGGAAAGCACTGCCCTCTTTGCCACAGGGTCGGTGCAGATTTTCACTCAGTGTACAAAATGGAAAACTATATGCCAATGGTGGGGTGTGTGGGACCAATGACCAATTTTATACCAATTGCCTGGAGATCCATGAATATGATGAAACTGTAAAAAAATGGGTGATTCAAACCAAACTGACCTCAGGCAGGTATGGACATGCCAGCGTAACACGTGGCGATGAACTTTATATGATCGGTGGATATGGGGTCAGCGCTAATCCAGCAACTTTTTACATCAATCATAATAAAAAAGAATTTTCATTCAAACCTGATGTGCCTACATCACGCGGCTATTTTGGTGGAGTAGCGATAGGTGATTATATCATTACTTTTGGTGGAAAGACTCAGGCTTCAAGTTCGCCGATGGAGAAATTTAATACCATGACCAATACATGGCAAAGTTTACAGCCCTGTCCATTCTGGACGGATCGATTTGCATATACTCGATGGAAAGATAGGATTTATGTATTTGGTGGGTCTCAGAGTCCTATGCAAGTGTGGAAAGGAGATATTGTATTTAAGCAGTAGGAGGTGAATTTCGATAAATGCTCAAAAGTTGATCAATGGCCGGATCTGATTGAATGGGCATATCAACTAAATGCTAGCTTTAAGGCTTAGTCCTAAAGATCAAATAATTGTATTCCCATTTCTTTACTTCTAGTTACCTTCAAATATTAATTCAAAACCTAAAATTTTACAATATGGATAAAAGAACCTTTCTTAAAACAGGTTTACTCAGTACCCTGGCAGTTCCTTTTGTATCTTTTAAGCAAAGTATAGACGATGGTCGTATGACCATATTATTCCAAGGGGACTCTATCACCGATGCTGGGCGCGACAAAGCTCAATATTACTCTAATAGTGCAGGAGGGATGGGTACAGGTTATGTACATATGGCTGCGGCCACTTTGCTCGAAAAATATCCAGATAGACACCTACGCATCTATAATCGAGGGATCTCAGGTCATAAAGTATTCCAGCTAGCAGGACGATGGGAGGATGATGGACTACAACTGAAACCTGATGTGTTAAGTATACTCATCGGCGTAAATGATTTCTGGCATACTCTTGGAGGTGGATATGAAGGAACAGTACAGATATATGAAGATGACCTTCGTGCACTATTGCGTCGGACTAAAGATGCATTACCACAGGTGAAATTGATTTTGTGTGAACCATTTGTGGTCAAGGGAGGTACTGCTGTAGGAGATCCTAAATGGACTAGTGTATTCCCTGGATATCAAGCTTCTTGTCGAAAATTGGCGACTGAATTCAATGCATTGTATGTTCCATTTCAAAGCGAATTTGATCGTGTACTTCCCAAAGGTGGTGCAGCTTATTGGTGTCCGGATGGAGTACATCCTTCCTTAGCTGGAGCCAAATTGATGGCCAATGCCTGGGTGAAAGCTTATGAGCAATTATAGAGACTGTTAAACTGAATGGACCAATCTTTAATCAAATTTTATTTTCATCTTCTTTCAAATGAGCAAATAGAAAAACTTATTGCCCTAGAACCCTTCTATCGGGAATGGAATGCCAAGATCAATCTGATTTCGCGTAAAGACATGGATGAGTTTGTACTGCACCATGTATTGCACAGCCTGTCGCTTTCAAAGTTTATGAGTTTTACACCTGGGACAGAGATTCTCGACTTAGGTACCGGCGGAGGTTTTCCAGGTATTCCATTGGCTATAGTTTATCCCGAAGTACAGTTTCATATGATAGATGGTACGGGTAAAAAAATAAAAGTCGTACAAGAAGCCATACAACATTTCCACCTCCCAAATGCTAGTGCTGAACATATCCGAGTAGAAGAAATCTCCAAGTCCTATGACTATGTCACTGCACGTGCGGTGATGGAATTGGGGGATCTATTACGAATGACTCGAAAATTATATAAGAAAAAACATGTCAATGCTCGCCCTAACGGATTGATAGCCTATAAAGGGTTTCCGCTTCGTGAGGAGTCTCAGCCAATCAGTAAAATTTCCCACGAAATTTTTATGATCTCAAAATACTTTAAAGAAGAATATTTTGAAGGCAAGTGCATAGTCTATGTACCCCAATATTAAGTTCATAGACAAGTAAATTTGGAGTGCCTGCTTTGTCAATTTCATCTTATCTCAGTTAGCGTATAGTTAATTTAATACTTCATCCTTGAGTCTACTCGAAATCCGGTATATTTATACCACTTTTGAAGGGAATTAATACCTTCTTAAGAAATTAATTTTGAATTTTTCAGTTTTCTAATGAGTACAATAATTAAATGGCTTATGAGGGGATCATTGTTTGCTTTCGGAGTAGTCGGCTTGCTCTATGTATTTACTTTAAATAGAAAAAGAATGCCGGAGACCGACGGCTCCAAGGAGTCTGTCGTATTACATACAGTCATGCAAGTATTGGATCAGGCACATTTTCGACCTCAAAATATGGATGATGCTTTTTCCAGAGCTGTATACAAATCCTATTTGCAAGATTTGGATGGTTCAAAACGCTTTTTTACGCAAGCGGATATCCTAAGACTCCAACCATCAGAAAACAAGTTGGACGATGATATCAAGTCTCGAAATCTTGATTTTCATAATCTTAGTGTCAGGCTCTTTCAAGAAGCTGTGATCAAAGCTGAAGTTTTTTATAAAGAGGCTATCAGCAAACCCTATAATGCTAAATCCAATGCTACGATAGAGCTAGATCCTGAAAAACTTACCTATGCAAAATCTGACGCTGATCTGAAAAATTATTGGTTTTTACTCATGCAGTATGAGCTGGAGTCACGCATTGCAGCTGAACTGGATATCCAGGAAAAAATTACGGACACCAAAAATAAAAAGCCACTTGCCGAAATTCATAAAGAAGCCCAAGAAAAAACTAAAGAGGCTTATGATGACTATTTCCTACGATTAAAAAAACTGGATCAAAAGGTATGGTTTGAATCTTATTTGAATGCTATCACAGGGTATTTTGACCCGCACTCCAATTATTTTTCGCCAAAAGACAAAGAAGACTTTAATATGCAAATGTCAGGCAAATATGAAGGTATAGGTGCAAGACTTGGACAAGAAAAAGAATATGTCAGAGTGACCAGTATCATTCCAGGGGGCCCGGCTGCAAAAAACAAAGAATTGGAGGTGGATGATCTGATCATGAGGGTGACTCAAGATGGAGCTGAAGCTAAAGATGTCATCGGAATGCGCGTAGATGAAGTCGTTACTTTTATTCGAGGGAAAAAGGGTACAGGCGTCGTGGTAACGGTCAAGAAAAAAGATGGCAATATAAAAGATATACATTTAATACGAGATGAAGTGATTCTTGAAGAAGGGTGGACGAAATCTTCTTTTATAGAAATCCCGGGCTCTACCGATAAAATTGGGTACATTTTATTACCTAACTTCTATTCAGACTTTGAAGATAATAATGGCAAAAGCTGTGCACGAGATGTTGCTATGGAAGTAGAGAAATTACATAAAGGCGGTGCCAAGGGCATTATACTGGACTTGAGGTACAATGGTGGCGGTTCGCTTACAGAAGTAGTAGATATGGCCGGTCAATTTATCGAATCAGGACCAGTAGTACAAGTAAAATCTAAATCCGGCAATCCTTATGTCATGAATGACAAAGATCACTCGGTATTATATGACGGCCCACTTTTAATAATGACCAATGCTTATAGTGCATCCGCTTCGGAGATTCTTGCTGCTGCATTGCAAGACTATAAAAGAGCCGTGATTGTAGGCTCGCCAAGTTCTTTTGGCAAGGGCACTGTTCAGCGATTCTTTCCATTAGATAAAGTAGTGAATGGATTGAATGAATATAAACCTCTAGGTGAAATCAAAGTGACTGTTCAAAAATTTTATAGAATTAATGGTGGCTCTACTCAGTTGAGAGGAGTCATCCCTGATATTGTATTAGCTGATAATTTTAAATATTTGGAAGTCGGAGAGAAAGAATATGATCATCCTATGGAGTGGACGGAGATCCCAAAACTCAATTACGCTCAAAATGTTTACACAATAGATAACCTGGATGTACTATCCTCTTCGAGTAAAGCGAGAACAGATACCAGTACTATCTTTAAACTCTGGGATGAAAATGCCTTGAGGTTAAAAAAGCGAGAGGATCTTACTTCGGTACCTTTAAATCTAGATGAATATAGAAAATCAGAAGTAACCAGACACGCTGAAGCTGAAAAGTTCACAGTACTCAACAATGTATCGACCCGATTAGTCCCTACAGCATCTGCTGAATTTTCAGCATCAGATAAATCTCTTA